>JBFYQC010000075.1:0-5713 GCA_041302975.1 Bacteroidota bacterium | reverse complement strand
ACACCACTTGTTTGTTGTTTATAACTAGCATAAAGTTTGTTAAGTGTGTTAAATAACTTGCGTGCTTTAATACAAAAACATGCGCGTACATTTTATATCAATTGGCGGAGCGGTAATGCATAACCTAGCTTTAGCCCTACATAACAAAGGCTTTAAAGTTACAGGCAGCGATGATGAAATTTATGAACCAGCCAAAAGCAGGTTAGCCAAGGCAAGTATTTTACCAGCACAAATTGGCTGGAATACTCAGAACATAACCCCAGATATAGATGCCATTGTTTTGGGTATGCACGCCCGAAAAGACAACCCTGAGCTAATTAAGGCACAAGAGTTAGGATTGAAAATATACTCTTTTCCAGAGTATATGTACGAACAAACCAAAGACAAAAAACGTATAGTTGTTGGTGGTAGTCATGGTAAAACAAGTACCACTGCCATGATTTTATTTGTACTTAAATATTACAACATCGACTTTGATTATTTGGTAGGCAGTTTAATTGATGGTTTCGATACCATGGTGGGCATTAGCCCAACAAGTAAATTAGCCGTTTTTGAAGGTGATGAGTACTTAAACTCAGCATTAGATCCACGACCAAAGTTTCATTTTTACCACACCGAAATTGGCATCATAACAGGTATTGCATGGGATCACATCAACGTCTTTCCTACATACGAAAACTATGTTGAGCAATTTGAAATTTTTATAAAAGATTTGCCAAAACATGGCGCACTTATTTATTGTGCTGAGGATAATGAAGTGAAACGCGTAAGCGAAAATACACCTTGCGAAGCTAGACTTATCCCTTACACCACACCTCAAAACAAAGTAGTAAATGGAGTGACTTATGTGGTGGTAAATGGACAAGAAATTCCGTTAAATGTATTTGGCAACCACAACTTACAAAACATGATGGCTGCCAAATTTGCTTGTATTGAAGCAGGTGTAACCGATGAACAGTTTTATGAAGCCATTAAACATTTTAAAGGAACTGCCAAACGTTTAGAAACTATTCAAGAAACCAAAACATCTGTTATATACAGGGATTTTGCCCATGCCCCAAGTAAATTAAAAGCAACTGTAAATGCCGTTAAAAACTTATACCCGCAACGTAAATTGATTGCCGCTTATGAGTTGCATACGTTTAGCAGTTTAAACAAAGCGTTTTTACCGCATTACAACCAATGTATGCAAGAAGCTGATGTAAGTGCAGTGTTGTTTAGTAAGCATGCTTTGGAGATGAAAAAAATGCCCATGCTTAATGAAGATGAAGTAGCCGCTGGATTTGGTGGAAACGTAAAAGTATTTACCGATAAAAACGAGTTGCGTAAGTTTATTGAAAGCCATTACACCGGCAACGAAAATTTGTTATTGATGAGCAGCGGAACTTTTGATGGCATGGATCTACAGTTTTAATTCAATGTATTAACCACAAAATAACACTAGCCTATTAGTGTTATAGTAGTTTGCCATTGTATTAATTTGGTACATATTTTTTCATTTAATGTCAACTTTTGTATAGATACTTGCTAACCAAAGCATTTATTTCTATCATTGATGAGAACACTTATTGAATCGGTGTGGGTTATTTTGGCCCATTCTCATCATAATTGAAAAAACTGCTTGATACACATGCGATATGTTGTTGCCATATTTATGCTTTCACTCACGTTTTGTTCGGAAGTGATGGCACAGCAGGTGCAAGTATCGTTTACACCCAAATGGAACAATGAAACATTGGTATTGGGTAAATATTACCCCATTTTAAACAGTAATGATAGCCTAAGAGTTGATGTGGTGAAATTTTACATCACCAATATCAGTTTATGGAAACAAGGCAAACAAATATATAACTGTCCTATTAAACACCAATTAATAAACATTGAAACGAATAATGTAATTGATTTAAACATCCCTCATCAGATGAGTTACGATACCATTCAGTTTTTTGTAGGTACTGATAGTTTAACCAATACATTGGGAGCTATGTCTGGAGATTTGGATGCCATGCAAGGCATGTATTGGGCCTGGCAAAGTGGTTACATCAATGTAAAAATAGAAGGTGCTAGCTCAATTTGCAACACACGAAAGAATGTATTCCAATACCACTTGGGTGGTTATTTAAGTCCTAACCAAAGCCGGCAGCAAGTAATATTTGCAACAACCAACCATCGTATTAACATCAATATTCTGTTTGATGAAATACTTCAACTTCAAACGTTGCAGAACGTGCCTGAGGTCATGTCGCCAGGCAATCAAGCTGTTATAAATATACAACGGTTTAAACAAGCTTTAAAACCAACAGAATGAAAAAGCAAGTCCTAGTTTTATCAGCATTGCTTGCGATGATAAGCCTGTTTGCATTTACAGCCAAATACGGATTTTTATACCCAGCTCATTTCCCCAAACCTGTTTATCATTTTAATAACAATACTTTATCAAAAGCCAAGATTGAATTAGGCAGGGTATTGTTTTATGATCCAATGCTATCAAAAGATGGAAGCATTTCTTGTGCATCATGCCACAGTTCATACAATGCTTTTGCGCACACCGACCACGATTTGAGTCATGGTATAAACGACCAAATTGGTTTTAGAAATGCCCCAGCATTATTTAACTTAGCTTGGCAACAACAATTTATGTGGGATGGTGCCATTAATCATTTAGACATGCAGGCACTCGCTCCTATTACTCATCCTAAAGAAATGGGCGAAAATATAATAGATGTAGTTTCTAAGATACAATCATCAACGCTTTACAAAACATTATTTAAAAATGCTTATAACGATACTTTGGTAACAGGTGAACGTTTACTAAAAGCAATGTCGCAATTCCAGTTAACACTTGTTTCTAGTGAGAGTAAATACGATAAGGTTATAAAAAAACAAGCTTCATTTACCGAGCAAGAGCAAAGAGGTTATACCTTGTTTAAACAACATTGTAACAGCTGTCATACTGAACCTTTGTTCTCCAATTATTCATTTGCCAACAACGGATTGCCTGTTGATTCTACCTTAAATGATTTCGGTAAAATGAATATTACCCAAAAAAAGGAAGACAGTATATTATTTAAAATACCAACCTTACGTAACCTCAGTTATACATTTCCGTATATGCATGATGGACGTTTTAAAAAACTCAACGAAGTACTTCATCATTACACACAAGGCATTAAGCATAGTGCTACTTTAGCTGTGCAGCTTAAAAATAGCATCTACCTATCTCCTTATCAAAAAACAGATTTAATGGCCTTTATACTTACTCTAAACGATTCGGCCTTTGTGTTTAACCCCAACCATAAATATCCGCACCATATTTTAAGTGCAAACCCAAACAAAATACCCGCTAACAAACTATAACAATGAAAAAACAAATTCTTTATGCAGTAGCATTGCTTTTTGGCACACAGTTGCATGCGCAACTTAGTCCGGCTATTACGGTGTGGCTGCAAAACAACACACAAACCGGCACGTACTATGTGGCTGGAAACTCAACCAAAGTTAATAACAACGTTTTGGTTAACTGCCAGAAGGTTGAATACAGCACAAATAGTGTTTATGTAAGTACAACCGGTGTACCGGCATACCCAACAGGTCCTTTTCAAGATAATAACCCATCGCAGGCCACCAACCAATCAGCTATTTTTAAAATACCTCTAGCTCCTACCAAAAAAAATGGAACACCCACAGCCACAACTGGTGGTAATATTGGTATATTTATTAACGGGGTGGCATTGTTTGATTACCGTGATGGTGTAGCATGGAATACATCAACCAACTCACTTTGTGGTGGACCAGGAAGAACAGCTTGTCCTGGTGGACCAACAGCCACACAAGCATGGAACCGTGATGCAGTATTAGCAGAAAAGCCTGGTTTTGATTGCGCCAAAGGTCATCCAGCAATGGGAAATTATCACCATCACCAAAATCCTTCAGCATTTAAATTAGATTTAAATGTAATTTCAACCGTATGTAATTTGTATGATGCGGATGGGCTATACACCATTGATAGTATGAAACATTCACCACTTATTGGTTTTGCATACGATGGTTTTCCGATATATGGTGCTTATGGTTTTAAAAACATAGATGGTACTGGTAGTATTACACGCATAAAATCAGGATACCAATTACGTAACATAACCACGCGTTCAACACATGCTGACGGAACTGATGTAAGTGACGGACCTGTTATCAGTGCAACCTATCCATTAGGCTACTTTAGAGAAGATTATGAATTTATTGCACACGCCAACGAAACTGATTATTTAGACCAGCACAATGGACGTTTTTGTGTTACACCGGAGTACCCGAATGGAACGTATGCTTACTTTGCAACAGTTGATGCAAACTGGAACTCCGCCTACCCTTACGCTGTTGGACCAACATTTTACGGTGTTTATGCCGATAGGAAAGTGACTTCAGTAAGTGAAACAACTACAGTATATAATCCGGCAACCGGCTTAAGCAGTAATGAGTTTAAGCAACTTGGTTTTACTGCATTCCCTAACCCATCAAACGATATTATTGCCATACAAGTTGGCGATTTAGTAAAGGACGATTTATTGGTTGAGTTGTTTGATTTAACAGGAAAGTTGGTGGCTAAAACACAAATATACAAAGGCAGTACTGTTGCTTATTTTGATGCACAAACTTTGTATAATGACACTTACATGGTGGTAATCAGCAATGGCGAGAATCATTTTACTCAAAAAATTATGATTAATAAAAACTAATCATTCGTTAATTGTTCAACATAAAAAAGCCCCAATATGCAACATGTTGGGGATTTTTGTAATATAATGTCAAGTATTCTATGGATACTGTAAACCACAAACTGGTTGCCCACACTTACAGTGTATTGAATCTTTCACATTATTGATATTTAGAGACTTTAACAACAATTTACTTAACTTTTGATGATTTTTAAACTCAAATGGACATAATGAATTTAGCCAAAAAATTTTATCATCAGTTCTAATCACATAATCATTTGAATAGGTTAAACCGGGAGTGAAGTCATTATTCCCATTAACCTTTCCAGAAAGTCTATTCAACTCTTTAAATGCCTTCTCGATTGTTGTCTTGTCTGAATATGTTGCGTCTACCAACCAAAAACGTAACTCCCTATTACCTTTACCGGGATCAAAGTAGTACTTTTTAATCATAGCCATTGACGGCAATAAAGCTCGTAATGGGCTATATTTATTGGCATCAACATTTATGCTATCAATATTAAAAGTCAATCTAATTGACTTTCCTTTAATAGTGGTAAGAAGTGCATTGGCATTGTTTATAAATTGATTAATATCAAAATCATTATTGCTAATTAATTTTATACTCAATGTATCTTGCATTGTCGATTTCCGGACAATTTCCTCACTATCATGAGTTGCAATAACCTGCACCTTTGTATCCTTATTTACTTTGTTACAACTCAGCACCACAGCACCAAAAGTAGTTACTAATACTAATATTCTTAAAATTGAATTCACTTTAATTGATAAGTATTTTTATTATGCAATTAACTCAATTTAATTGAAAAGAAACACCAATAAAAAATCCCCAACATGCTAAACATGTTGGGGATTTTTATTAAATAATATTTTTATTTAACCAGGTATACGTGCCAAGTATTTTTCTAAATCTTTAATCTGACTTACCACTTGATCGTTTTTAGGTTTGCAATTTTTAGCTCTTCTAAAAAACTCTTTTG
>JBFYQC010000074.1:0-5041 GCA_041302975.1 Bacteroidota bacterium | reverse complement strand
ATACATCAATTAAACACAACAGTAAATTTTAGTCGAAAAAGCAAATTATTAAGCTGGTATATTGGTGGATTAAACTTTCAGGTAGAGCATCATTTGTTCCCGAAAATTAGTCACGTGCACTACCCTGCACTTTCGCATATTGTAAAACAAACTGCCGAAGAACATGGCATTCCTTATTTAGAAAACGAATCGTTGTTAAGTGCTTTACAATCTCACTTCAGGTACATGCGCGAGATTGGCACATTGCCTAACCCGAATACGGCTATCAACTAAAAACATTGGATTCATCTTAATAGAAAAGGCTGTCTCGTAAACTACGATACAGCCTTTTTAGCATTGCCCTCCCGGAGCCGTGACGCTCTTATTTCTAAGCTCATATATGCAATAATTTACATGCAATCAATTGAATAAATAAAGTAACCTATTTAGCATGTTTTGTAGTGCTTATCGTGATGTGATGAATACCATTAAAATCATACATTTGTATTCAATAGCAAGCTTATTTATGAAAAAACCTGTCTTTTTATTAGTGGCGTTTTTTGTATTGTTCAATACATACGCACAAACCAATTACTTAATTTCCTACACGGCAAACGGAGGCAACCCCGGAGGTATTAATACCGACAATGACGATATTGTAACCGGTTGGACTACCCTCATCAATTCATCAATTTCAAGCAACCAATGGTCTACAGCGGTAACACTACCTTTTGCGTTTTCTTACTTTGGCAACCCTGTTACCAACTTTAAAGCCAGTGCAAATGGATTGATAACGTTTAACACGGCAACTTCTGTTTTACCAAACAACAACGAAAACCTGCCTACATCTACCCTACCCGACTCGACCATAGCATGTTTTTGGGATGCATTTACCAATGCTCCACCAACGGCCAGCAACGATTTTGTAGTTTATCAAACTTGGGGTACTGCGCCTAATCGTCAATTGTGGATTAAGTGGGTGTCGTTTAAAATTGGTGCACCATCTCAAAACAACACCACTTTTGCTTGTGTGTTGGAAGAAACCACCAACAACATTTACATGGTAGAATGCCATGCAACGGCAACGCCTTTACTTACCTTAACTACCGGTTTGCAACTGACCTCAAATAGAGCCATTCAACACGGAAATAAAAACAAACCACAAACTGTAAATTCTTCATCTACCTTAACTACAGATAACGATTATTACACCTTTGCACCATACAACCAAGTTGCAATGAGTTTTGTTTCGGGCACATGCACTCAACCAATAATTACCCCTATATCAAACAACAGCAATAACGAAGGCATTTTACGTATTGAAATCAATACTGCCGGTGAATTAACTCCGCTCTCCATTTCACAGTTTGATTTTTCTGCAAACGGTTCAACGAATTTTAACAACATAACCAATGCAAAAGTGTTCTACACCGGGGCCGATAGTTCATTAAATACATCAAGTCAGTTTGGTAACACCATTACTCCATCTGCAAGTTCCTTTAACATTTCGGGTAGTCAAAACTTAATGCCCGGTAAAAATTATTTTTGGTTAACTTACTCCATAACCGGCAATGCCACATTAGGAAATGTTATTGATGCTGAGTGTACACAGTTAACCATCAACTCAACTACTTACATACCAACCGTGTTGGCTCCAACAGGAAGCAGAACTGTAACAACCGGTTTAACGGGCACTTACACCGTAGGTAATGGTGGTACTTATACCTTACTGAGTGATGCCATAAAAGCTATTAATACAAACCGATTAAGTGGTAATGTTATACTGAGTATTATATCTGATATTGAAGATACGGCTTCGGTTGAATTGAATTATAGCAGCCCAAATCCTTATAAAATTACCATTCAACCATCAACTGAAATACTAAGAAACATTTCATGTAGAAAACCGGAAAATTACATTCAATTTAACGGATCAACTTATGTAACTATTGATGGTAAAGGCCCTACAACGGGAACAGGAAAATACTTGCGTTTTATCAATAAAGACTCGTTGGGTGGTATTTTTAACTTTATTAACGGAGCTCAATATGATACATTAACTAACTTAATTATTGAAGGAACATGTATCTCACTTACCAAAGGTGTTATTAACTTGGGTGCATCTACAGGCTTTGCAAATGGTGTAAGAAATATAGTAATTAGTAACAATGATATCCGCGACCGTAGCGATTCTTTATCTATACCGGCTATTCAAATATACTCTTCAGCCACCAACGATTTACCCAATGGAAACATCAGCATCATTAACAACAACATCTATAATTTCAGAAGATCAGGTATCTATATCAACACTACAGGAAACCGTGGTGGTTGGAACATTACCGGCAATCATTTTTATTACAATGCTATTATTGTTCCTGCCCTTGGCGATTTGGTTCCTATTATGTTTATACCGGGAGCAACGGCAGAAAACAACGAAATTTCGAACAATTATATTGGTGGTAGCGCACCGGCTTGTGGTGGTACTGCATGGCAATCGCCAAACGGAATAAACTGGGTGGCCATGAATATTAATTCAGGGATAGATTTGGGTACATCTATTCAAGGAAACACCATTCAAAACATCAACATGAGCACCACCGCTACTGTTGACTTTGTGGGTGTACGTATAGAATCGGGAAAAGTTACCGTTGGAAATGTATTGGGCAACACAGTTGGACATCCAACAACACCAAATAGCATTGTGGTTGGCGCACGATTAACTTTGGCTATTTATGCCTTTACCAGTAGTTTGGGAGAAATAACAATTGCCAATAATACCGTTGCCAATATCAATGGAACAGGTACATCAAATACTGCAGGCGTAAGAGGGATAAGTATACAAGGTGGGGCGGGTTTACCGAACATTTATAATAATATGGTTTATAATCTTACTTCATCAGCAACAAACACAAGTACATTAACTTCTTGTGTAATGGGTATTGGTTTAAACTCAGGTAGTGAAGCTTCTCCTGCAATCATCAGAAACAACACCATTTATAATTTATCATCAGTTGCTGCGTCAGCAAACACCTTTCCTACGGGTATTATATTAGATAACGGTAGTTTTAACGGTTTGGTTGAGGGTAATAGAATTTACAACATCACCAATACATCAACCGGAGCAACCGCTGCCATATCAGGAATGCATATTGCAGGTGGTGTTAAAGACTGGGTTATCAGAAATAATTTCATTTCACTTACCAACGGTAACAATACCAACAGTGTCATCGTTCGTGGAATTTCTGATAATGCTTCGGCTAACCGTTACAGCTTTTTAAACAACACAGTTTATGTTGGTGGAACGTTATCAACCGGGGCTGTAAACTCATTTGCATTTGACAGAAGAAACACATCAACCGTTCAATTACGTAACAATATTTTATATAACGAAAGAACCGGAGGTACCGGATATCATGCTGCTATTGGTCAAACCGCAGCAGCTACAAACTGGACAGCAAACTCATCTAACTACAATTTATTGGTAAGTAGATTTAAATCAACCGTTGCTGTTTGGGGTACAACACCATACTCTTATACAGGCTGGCAAACCGTTTCTTTAGGCAATGATTTAAGCAGCTGGTCTGATACGGTAGCCAATATTCCTTCTGCATCATTATTTATAAATACAACAACAGGTAATTTATTAATTGATAGCACAAGTGCTTTATGTTGGTATGCCAACGGAAAAGGTATTGCATTAAATAACGTGGCGTATGATATAAACAACCAATTTCGTATGGGTAGTTTTCTTATTGGGTGGGGTATCGATATTGGAGCACACGAATTTACAACTACTACATTACCTCCTTTAGCTAAAATTAGCGGTAACATTCAATATGCCGATTCATCTATTTTTACTTTTGCCGAAAGACAAATTGCCAAAATAGTTTGGAACAGCGGTGTGCTTCCAAGCACTGTTACCTTACGTTATTTCACAGGCGAAAATCCACCCTACGCTGTTATCGCTAATTATTTAAATTCATATTATCAATTTACAGAGAATGGCGCAATTGGTTTAAATGCCAATGTTACATTACACTACGACTCGGCTTTGTTGGGTTCTGTGCCCAATCAACTTCGTTTAGTAATGGCGAGACATACCGGTTCTTTTTGGCAGGTTAATGCTTCGAGTACCAGGGATTCTATCAATAAAACTTTTACCAGCAATGGTGTTACTGCACTTGGTTTGTTTACCGGAACCGACATTAACAACCCGTTACCTGTGGTTTTAAAAGAATTTAAAGCAAAAGCTTCGGGTAAAAATGCAATGATTACTTGGAGTACTTCATCAGAAAAAAACACCAATCATTTCCAAGTATTAACATCAACTGATGGATACAATTTTGAAATTTTAAATACAATGGAAGCAGTAGGCAATAGTAATGTAATTAACACTTACAACCATACTCATACAAATGCATTGGCAAGTGTAAGCAAAGTTTATTACCAATTAAAAACAGTTGATTTTGATGGTACTTACCAACTAAGTAATGTAGTTACATTGCAATCAAACCAAACAAGTAATAAAGATGTTGTGGTGTCTCCTAATCCGTTTCAAAACAATTTAGTATTTAATAACCTTGGCGATAAAGCAACCCTAGTTGAATTAATTAGTTTTGAAGGCTTAACCGTGTATTCGCAAAAACTACAACCGGATGCAAACGGCAATGCAACCATTAACGATTTAAACCACATTAAACCGGGCATTTATTTTATAAAGGTTTGGGGTGATGAAGGCGTGACCGTTAACAAATTGGTGAAACAATAAGCACCAATAATAAACTCAAAATAAAAGCGCCCGTTTGCTCTGCAAACGGGCGCTTTTGGTTTAACAATCTCAAAGTAAAACCCGAGACTGTTTTATATGAATTGATATTTTTAGTGTTGTTCGCCCATGGCTACAATTCCTTGCTCCATGCGGTAAGCGCCACTTTCCAATTTGCTACGTATTGCACCAAATGCATTGATAGTTTCTTCTACATCAGCCAAAGTGTGCACTGCTGTAGGAATTAAACGTAACAATATCATGCCCTTTGGTATAACAGGATAAACCACAACA
>JBFYQC010000073.1:0-3609 GCA_041302975.1 Bacteroidota bacterium | reverse complement strand
CTGTAAGCGCATGCACACGAAACAAACGAGAAAATGAAGAACATGGAAAAGACTATTATTTTTTATCTCACGAAGAGTTTAAAACCCGGATTGTTAACAATGATTTTTTAGAATATGAAGAAGTTTATGGTGGTAATTTTTATGGGACATTAAAATATGAAGTTGATAGAATTTGGGCTTTAGGAAAAGCGGTAATTTTTGATGTTGATGTTGAGGGTGGCTTAAATATAAAAAAACATTTTGGAGATAAAGCATTAGCTGTTTTTGTCAAACCACCTAGCGTAGAGGTATTGGAACAACGTTTACGTTACAGGTCAACCGAAACAGAAGAAACATTAAGGGTTAGAATAGACAAAGCGGTTCACGAACTGCAATATGAAGATAAGTTTGAATATGTGTTATTAAACGAAAACCTTGACGAAGCTCTGGTTATTGCAGAAAACTTAATTACCGAATTTTTAACCAAATAGTTTGTTGTATGAAAATTGGTTTGTTTTTCGGATCGTTTAATCCTGTGCATACTGGTCATTTACTTATTGCCAATTACTTTGTACAGTTTACAGGTTTAGATAAGATATGGTTTATTGTATCGCCACAAAACCCATTTAAAGCTAATGATACATTACTAGATGAATGCATCAGACTTGAAATGTTAGAACTTGCCATTAATGGTGACGAACGTTTTAAGGCCAGCGATTTTGAGTTCAACTTACCACGACCATCATATACTGTTAATACTTTAGCCGAACTACAAAAAATATATCCCAACGATAGTTTTATTCCAATTATTGGCGGTGATAATTTGCAATCGTTTAATTTATGGAAGGACTATGAAACCATTATCGCTAATCACGAAATTTATGTGTACCGCAGGGCAGGATTTCATGATAATCCCCTACTTGCAAATCATCCCAAAATTAAAATTTTTGAAGTGCCCTTGTTAAACATTTCGTCTACTTACATCAGAGAGATGCGTCAAGCCGGTAAATCAATTAAATACTTAGTACCAGATTCCGTTGCCGATTTTATAGAAAATAAAGAGCTATACAAGTAAAAATATCTTTTTGTAAGCATCTTTTGATTAAAACCCGATAACTAAAAGGAATTCAATCGTCTCGATGTTGATAAAACATGAAAATTAATAGTTACTCAAATCGTTTAATTTTGAAGTTAGAAATTATAATAGTAGGTTAAATCTACCTATCAAAAATTTTATGATTTCTTGCGTGGTAATCAACAAAAGTTAATACAAGTAATTTTTAAAACCATAAACTTAGAGCCTTCCACACTAATCAATCTCACAGATACTTCCCGCATCAACCATAAAGTATTTAACTGCCACCTCGGGCATTGTATTAAACACTTCTTTCAATCGTGCCAAATGCGTATCCGTAATTAATATTTGACCAAACTCCACGTTTGCAATCATTTGTAAAAGGGTATTTAAGCGTTGCTCATCCAATTTCTCAAAAATATCATCCAACAACAAAAGCGGCTTAACCGTTGTTCTACTTTTTAAATAATTATACTGAGCCAACTTCAACGAAATAATGAAAGACTTTTGCTGCCCTTGCGAACCAAACTTTTTAAGCGCATAACCATCTATACAAAACTCCAATTCATCTTTGTGTATGCCTTTGGTGGTGCGTTGTGCAGCTATATCACGTTGAGTATTTTCGCTTATCAATTGGTCAAAATTACCGGTCAATAAATCACTTTGGTAATTAATACTTACCTCTTCGTTGGCATTGGCTATTTGCTTATAAAACTGATTAAATACAGGAACAAATTCAACCAAAAAATCTTTACGCTTCTGATGTATCGCATTACCGTGTTTAACTAGCAGCACATTATATGTTTCAAGTAGTGTATGATCTATATGACCATGCTCCGCAAACACCCTCAATTGTTTATTGCGTTGATCCAAGACTCGGTTATACATCAACACATCATTCAGGTACATTTTGTCCAATTGAGCAATCAAACCATCCAAAAATTTTCTGCGTTCTTCGCTGCCTTCGTGCAGCAGCATAATATCGTTTGGGGTAATCATTACCAACGGATAATGCCCGATGTGGTCGCTAAATTTCTTAACCTCGTTGTTATTAATCTTCAATACTTTTTTACCTTTTTCAAAAAACAAAAAAGCATTTTCCTCTAAGTCGTTTCTATGGTATGTGGACTTAATACTAAAGAAGTGCTCGCCATGCAAAACATGTTGTAAATCGCTTGGATTAAAATAACTTTTGGTAAATGATAAATAATAAACCGCATCAAGCACATTAGTTTTGCCAGCACCATTTTTACCCACAAAACAATTTACCTGGGCATTAAGGTTAATTTTTGCCGAGGTATAGTTTTTAAACTGCTGTAAATGGAGGGTTTTAATCGCAAGCATGCCGTGCGAATATACTTTTGAAGCGTGGTTTTTTGTAAAATTAAAATAACCTGCTCATTATCAATGCTTATATAAACACTTTGCACAATGCCGAAATTTATTAGTTTTGCAGTTCTTCGGAACAATATGGCAAAGACAAAATTTACGAAAGAAACATACGAAAACTGGTACGAGCAAATGTTGCTTATGCGCAGATTTGAGGAGAAATCAGCCCAACTATATGGTCAACAAAAAATAAAAGGCTTTTGCCATTTATACATTGGCCAAGAAGCGGTGGTTGCAGGTACTATAAGCGCTACACGTAAAGACGACAGACACATCACTGCTTACCGCGATCACGCGCATGCAATAGCATTGGGTATTCCTGCTCGTGAGGTGATGGCCGAGTTATTTGGTAAAGTTACAGGTTGCAGCAAAGGTAAAGGCGGTAGTATGCACATGTTTAGCAAAGAGCACAATTTCTTTGGCGGACACGGTATTGTTGGCGGTCAGATTCCGTTGGGTGCAGGTATTGCTTTAGCCGATCAATACAGAGGTGGCGATCAAGTAACCATTTGTAGTTTTGGTGATGGTGCTGCCCGTCAGGGTGCATTGCACGAAACTTTTAACATGGCTATGTTATGGAAATTACCAGTTATTTTCATTGTAGAAAACAATGGTTACGCCATGGGTACTTCGGTTGAACGTACCACAAACGTTACAGATATGAGTGTAATTGGTGCTGGATATGCCATGCCAAGTTTTGTAGTTGATGGTATGAAGCCAGAAACAGTGCATGAAGCCATTGCGGAAGCAGTTGAGCGTGCACGTAAAGGTGAAGGCCCAACTTACTTAGAAATACGCACTTACCGTTACCGTGGACACAGTATGAGCGACCCTGCAAAATACCGTACCAAAGAAGAGGTAGAAGATTACAAAAAGAAAGATCCGTTAGAAGTGGTAAAAACCACCATGTTAAAAAACAAATTTGCAGATGAAAAATGGTTTGATGACATCGAGGCTAGAATCGAAGGCATTGTAAACGATTCAGTTGAGTTTGCAGAAAACTCTCCATGGCCAGAACCTGAGGCTTTATGGGAAGATGTATATGTTCAATCAGATTATCCTTTTATTAGAGAATAATTTTTGTATACTTGAACCCGAAGTAATTATTTTACACGATTAATTTTAATATGACAGACAAGAAGCACGATAATTTAGATTTAGACGCA
>JBFYQC010000072.1:0-4026 GCA_041302975.1 Bacteroidota bacterium | reverse complement strand
GGTGAACAACACCAAGAACCCGAGTATAAACTGGAAGTAATGGTTGATGAAGCCAAGTTAAATACCGTGATATCAGCCATGCTAAAAGCACACCCATACGAGGAGGTTGCCTATGATGTGTATGCGATTTTAAATACCAATGCCACAATTGGCAGCGGTATGGTTGGCGAGTTACCTCAAGAATTAAGCGCAGAAGCATTTTTAAAACACCTAAAAAGCACCATGAACCTGAATGTAATCAGGTTTACACCTTACACCAATAATGTAAAAAGGGTGGCTGTTTGCGGTGGATCGGGAAGCTTTCTGTTGAAAAATGCCATTGGTGCTCAGGCAGATGCTTATGTGACAGGTGATTTTAAGTACCACGAGTTTTTTGATGCTGAAAATCGCTTGATGATAGCGGATATTGGTCATTATGAGAGCGAAATTTTCACAATTAACTTATTAGCTGATGAAATTTTAAAAAAATTACCTACTTTCGCGGTCATTTTATCAGAGATTAACACGAATCCAATAAACTATTATATTTAAAATATGGCTGCTAACACAGAGTTAACCGTAGAACAGAAACTTCAAGCGCTTTACAAGCTTCAGGTTATTGACTCGAAAATAGACAAATTAAGATCGGTACGTGGCGAATTGCCAATGGAAGTTGCAGATTTAGAAGATGAATTGGCTGGTTTGGAAACACGCAGCGAAAATTTAGAAGCAGAAGTAAAACAAATGGAAGCATCTATTTCGGCAAACAAAACCAAAATAATGGATGCTAAAGCCAATATTAAAAAATACGAGAAACAGTTAGAGAACGTAAAAAACAACCGTGAGTTCGATGCACTAAATAAAGAGATTGAAATTGCAGGTTTAGAGGTGCAGGCGGCTGAAAAACGTATTAAAAACTTACAGTTTGATATTGAGCAAAAGAAAGCTTCAAAAGATACTTTAATAACTGAGTTAGAAGGGCGTAAAATTGACCTTAAAAACAAAAAAGGTGAATTAGATACCATTGTTGAAGAGACTGAGAAAGAAGAAAAAGAGTATTTAACAATGCGTGAAAAAGCAACAGTAGGAATTGAAGAGCGTTTGTTGAATGGTTACAACGGTATTCGTGCAAATGTTAAAAATGGTATCGGTATTGCAATTATCGAGCGTAATTCTTGCGGTGGCTGTTTCTCTAAAATTCCACCTCAGCGTCAGGCTGATATCCGTCAACGCAAAAAGATTTTAGTGTGCGAACACTGCGGTCGCGTTTTGGTTGACCCGCAATTGGCAGAAGAAATTACTTTGTAAAAAATTGTTATAGTTTTTAAACTATGATATGTATTAAAGGAGCACGTATGGTTATTACCTTGGTGCTCCTTTTTTTGTGCCAATTTGTTGAAGCTAACCCACAACATCATTTTTACTTTTCGCCTGTTTGTATTGAAGCTCAAAAACACATTGCAGCCTTACGTTTAAACAAGGCCCAGCAACTGCTGTTAGCCGAAAAAAAACTGCATCCCGATAATGTTGCTATTCCTTTTTTAGAAAACTATATTGATTATTATCGCATAATTACTTCCCAAGATTATAGCGAATTAAAGAAAATTGAACAGGCTAAAGATTTACGTTTGAAAGCTATTCGTAAAATCTCTGCCAGCTCTCCGTATTATCTTTATGCCCAAAGTGAAATGCATTTACAATGGGGATTCATAAAAAGTTTTAACCAAGAGTATGTTGGCGCAATGCTCGAGTTCAGGAACGCTTATCAGTTGGCCAAAGAAAACTTTGAAAAATACCCTGATTTTAAACCAAGCATGAAAACAGTTGGAATGTTCAGGACTTTGTTAGGAACCATACCTAATAATTATAAATGGGTATTAGGCGTTACCGGTTTAAGTGGCGATTTTGATGGCGGCATGAAATTATTACAACGTTATTTTAGAGGCGACACCCATCAAGAGTTTATTTTAGACAAACAAAGTACAGTGTTTTATTACACTTTATTTATGCTCAACTTTGGTGATAAACAAAAGGCGTGGGCGTTTTGTAATGAACATACAACTGATTATAGTACCAATTTATTGAGCGTGTATTTACGTTCATATACCGCTAGCAAATCAGGTAAAAATGATGAGGCCATTCACGTACTTCAACATCGGCCTAAATCTTCAGATTACGAGCCGTTTTATGCGTTAGATTATTATTTGGGCGTTTTTAAACTAAACAGACTTGATGATGATGCTGAACAAAGTTTGAAACGTTTTGTGTCGTTTTATAAAGGTAAGTTGTACATGAAAGATGCTTACCGCAGAATGAGTTGGTGTTATTTGTTAAAAAATGACCTAGACAAGTTTAAAATTTATCGTGAACTAAGCAAAAGATATGGCAGTTCTAACAGTGAAGAAGATAAAAATATTATGCGTGAAGCTGAGTTAGGTATTACGCATGATATGGTTATTTTAAAGGCTCGTTTATTATTTGATGGCGGATATTATCAGTTGGCAGAAGATAACATTAAACAACGCAGCCCTGATCAACTTAAAACGGATTATCAAAAACAGGAATATCACTACCGATATGCCCGCATTTTGCATGAACAAAACAAATACAATAAGGCCATTGATTATTATACTTATGTTGTTAAAAGTGCACCAGTAAATACCACCTATTATTTTGCTCCTTATGCTTGTTTACACATGGGTTATATTTATCAAAAAATGGGTTTTGGCCAAATAGCAAAATCGCATTTTAGTAAGGTTGACCTTTATACCAAAGCCGAGTACTACGAAGGTATAAAAGTGAAATCAAACAAAGAGTTGCTAAAACTTAAATAGCTACGCATGCATCTTTAATCAACTTAAATGTATCTTAGTAACATGAAAAATTTACTTTTCGTTGTTGTTTATTTCATCTCTTTCAGTGTTTTTGCACAACATGCCATTGTGCAACAAATCGCACAACAAGTTAGTCAGGATTCTCTGCTTACCTATGTTAAACAGCTTACAGGTTTGTTGCCAGTGGGCACAGAAACAATAAAAACAAGGTATAAAGGAACTCTGGGTAATACCCTAACAGAGGAGTACATCAAACAAAAACTAAACAATTGGGGCGTTGCTTTTGATGAAGTGGTGTTTAGTGGCACAGGCAAAAATATAATAGCAAAAATACCGGGCCGAAGAACGGATAGAATAATGATGATGGGTGCACATTTTGATGCTGTTGGTACTTCTAACCCTGATATTACAGTTTATTACCCGGGAGCTGATGATAACGCAAGCGGAACAGCTGCATTGCTCGAAGCAGCGAGGGTTTGTGCACAATACCAATTTCCTGTTACCATACATTTGGCTTTTTGGGATGAGGAAGAGCAGAACTTAGTTGGTAGTAAACACTCAGCTCCTGAATATATGAACAAATTGGTAGGATACATTAACCATGATATGATTGGTTGGAGTTTAAACAACGATAGTGTTGTTGAAATTCACACTGCCGCTTCAGGACATTCAATTGAATTAGCACAACGGGTGGTCAATATTATATCTTTATACAATGTTCCATTAAAAGCTAAATTGATGAACCCCGGAAATCCGAATACTGATCATGGTGCTTTTTGGCAAAATAATTTAACTGCTGTTGGTATCAACGAAATTTACGATGGTCCATTGATGAATCCGCACTGGCATCGCCCCAGCGATTCACTGGCTACCATGAATATTCCATACTTTGTTTCGGTAAGTAAGTTGGGTTTAACAACCCTTTTACATGAAGCTATGGATAGTTTAAATTTAGTTGGTTTGATGCATCAGTCACTCAACGATAATTTTGCGGTGTATCCTAATCCGGTTGAAGATGTATTGCTAATCGATAACGATGAAGCCATCAATATGCAGGTTAATATTTACAACATGTATGGCAATTTGGTTTCATCATTCCAAACCAATACCCAAACACCGGTTTCAGTTCAAAAACTTATAAGTGGTATTTATATTATAGAAATATCAACCCAAGAAAAAGGAATAAGCCGTAAACGGTTTATGAAAAGGTAAG
>JBFYQC010000071.1:0-5273 GCA_041302975.1 Bacteroidota bacterium | reverse complement strand
TTTTAGGTTGTTTTTCGCCTTTCATTTTATGTACAAACTCAGCTACTGTTCGGTTGGCCAATAACATAAACTCTTCAATCATTTTATGTGCATCTTTACGCACCTTTTTAAAAATGCCTATTGGTTTATAGTTTTCATCTAGCTTAAATTTTACTTCTTCGGTTTCAAAATTTACAGCACCATTTTTAAAACGTGCTTTGCGTAAAATCAAAGCAATGTTGTTTAGTATATTTATCTCTTTTGCAAAGTCACCAACTTTACTTTCAATGCGATCTTGTGCTTCTTCGTAAGCAAAACGTCTATCGCTGTATATAACTGTTTTGCCAATCCACTTGTCTAGAATTTCACCTTCAAGTGTCATTTTAAATACGGCACTAAAAGTTAATTTCTCCTCATGCGGACGTAATGAACAGACCCCATTACTCAGCTTTTCGGGCAACATAGGTATGGTTCTATCCACCAGATAAACGGATGTGGCGCGTTCAAAAGCTTCGGCATCAAGCACAGTGTTGGGTGTTACATAATGCGAAACATCGGCAATATGAACGCCAATTTCGTATATGCCATCTTCAACCTCTTCAATAGAAAGTGCATCATCAAAATCTTTAGCATCTTCGGGGTCTATGGTAAACGTAGTGGTTTTTCTGAAGTCTCTGCGTTTGGCTATTTCGTCTTTGGTAATTACATCCGGAATTTTTTCTGCTTCTTTTTCTACAGCATCCGGAAATTTATTGGCAAAACCATACTCGGCAATAATGGCGTGCATCTCGGTATTGTGTTCACCAGGTTTACCTAAAATTTCAATAATTTCACCAATGGGATTTTTGTGTTCGTTGCTCCAGTCCACCACACGAGCCACTACTTTTTCTCCGTTTTTTGCTTTGTTTATTTTTCCTTCGGGAATAAAAATATCAATAGGTACACGTTTATCATCGGGCGAAACAAAAGCATAGTTATGGCCTAATTCAACCACCCCAACAAACTCTTCGCGTTTACGTTTAAGCACTTCTACCACTTCACCCTCCACTCTGCTGCCACTGCGTTTGGCAAACAGGTTTATTTTAACGGTATCGCCATGTAAACCTGTATTTAAGTTTTCGCTGCCAATGTAAATATCATCTGTAGTTCCGCTTCCTTCTTCAGGAATTACAAATCCGGCACCACGTTGCGTTATTTCTAATCGACCGGTTATAAAATGTGTAGTTAACAGTGCTAAATATTTACCCGGCATTACTTCATCAATCATCCCATCTTTTTCCATTTGTTTTAATGTTCTGATGATGTAGTTTTTACCCTCGGTACTTTCTATATTTAATGCTGCGCTAATTTGTTTATAGTTAAATGCTTTCTTACTGTTTGCAGCAAAAAAACGTTCCATTTCTTTGCGCACAGTTTTTAAATTCTTCTCTCTTTTCATAATCTAATTTACCTTGGTAAAAGTAAGTATAATCGGGTTAGTTTGTTGTTAACTTTTGGGGTTTAATGTTTAAACACTAACTCATAATCACATCATGTTCATCTAACAACGCTTCGCCTCTAAATCTAAGTATAAGTTGTGCAACCGTAACCACATCTTTTTGGCAATATGTTTTAATGCGTTCCAAGTCATTTTCATTCCAATACACAGTCCAAACTTGGCTACCATCTATGTCATCTTTTGGTGTTGGTATATTAAAAGTTGCAGCAAGTAACTCCAAAGAAGTAAAGTTTTTAAAATCGCCAAACTTCCATAACTCCATTGTGTCTAAATGATTTACTTCCCAAGGTTTTTTACCGGCAATGTTTAATATGGTTGGGATTTCAATGCCGTTAATCAACATCCTGCGGCACATGTATGGAAAGTCGAACTCTTTACCGTTGTGCGCGCACAATAGGTTGTCCGGGTCGTCAAAATGCCTGTTGAGCATGGTTGCAAATTCTTCCAACAAGAGTTTTTCATCATCGCTATAGAACGATTTTACCCTGAATTGCCAGTAGTTTCCGCTTCGATTAAATATTCCAACCGATATGCAAATAATCTTTCCAAACTCGGCATAAATACCTGCTCGCGGGTAAATATCGGCTGAGGTTTGTGATTCGTCACGTCTAATAAAGGCCGATTTTTTATCCCATAAATGTTGCCATTTTTCGGGAGCATTTTTGTAGTTCGGATATTGTGGCACTGTTTCAATATCAAGTACCAACATTTTTGTTAAGTCGAGGTTTTGTAACATACACTTGGGTAATTATGGTTACTTCGATTTTACGGGTTTTATTTTTAATTTAAAAGGGGAAGCATTAGTTATTGGTTGATTCACTTCTACGCCAAAGCTTAGAAGTGTGAAAGGTTGATGGGTTATTTGTTTGTGGTTCATGGTTTGGAGTTCGAGGTTTGATGTTTACCAAACTCTAGTGTCTAATTTCCAACCTCCAGTATACAACTTCTAACATATATGATTCGAATCATGGTTATAGATGATTTATTATTGATAGATTTGAAACATGAATAAATTTAGCTTATTGCTACTGTTTGCTTTTTTAGTGGCCGGATGTAAAAGTAAGGTAGAAACTACAAAGCCAACTGTTACTGATATTACCGAATCGGTTTATGCATCTGGTGTAATTAAAGCCGAAAATCAATACCAGGTTTTTACTACTGTAAATGGCATTATTAACAATATTTTTATTACCGAAGGTGATGAGGTAAAAAAAGGAGCACCACTACTTTCGGTGGTAAATGAAACATCAAAACTAAATGCCGAAAATGCGCGATTGGCTGCATCATACAATGATTATGGGGCTAATAAAAGTAAATTGAATGAACTTAAGGTAAATATAGATTTTGCTAAAAATAAATGGCTTGTAGATTCTTCATTGTACTACCGTCAGTTAAGTTTATGGAACCAACAAGTAGGCTCGCAGGTTGATTTAGAACAACGTAAATTAGCTTTCGAAAACGCCCGTGCTATGTATCAATCGGCTTTAATAAAGTACGATGAGTTAAAACGTCAGTTAAGTTTTGTATCCCAACAATCAAAAAATAACCTTCAAATTTCTGAGCAACAAAATCAGGATTTTGTGGTGAAGAGTGAGGTTGATGGTAAAGTATACAGCATTTTAAAAGAAAGAGGAGAGATGGTAACTCCTCAAACTGCCTTAGCAGTTGTTGGGTCGTCAAAAAATTTTAGGGTAGAGATGCAGGTTGATGAGTATGATATTGTGAGATTAAAAAAAGGACAGTTGGTACTAATTAGTTTAGATAGTTACAAAGGAGAAGTGTTTGAAGCGTTGATTGAAAAAATAAACCCGTTGATGAATGAACGCACCAAGTCGTTTTTGGTAGAAGCAAAGTTTATTAAAATACCATCTGTGTTATATCCTAATTTAACGTTAGAAGCCAATGTGGTGATTCAAACCAAAAAAAATGTTTTAACCCTGCCACGCAGTTTGGTAAGTGATGATGGTTTTGTTACTAAAAAGAGCGGTGACAAAGTAGCTGTTAAAGTGGGTTTAAAAGATTACGAGCGCGTAGAAATTTTATCGGGAATTACGGCCGATGATGAAATTATTGGAGCCATAAAATGAACAACAAATTAATTTTTACCATTGCTAAATCTCTGCTGGTGGCGCGTTGGCGACAAACATTGGTAGCAGCCATTGGTGTTACGTTTAGTATTACCATGTTCATTACCTTATTGGGTTTTATGACAGGTTTAAACGATTTGTTAGATGGTTTGATACTAAACCGCACACCACATATTAAATTGTACAATGAACTTAAAGCAACACCCAATCAACCTATTGCCATAAGTGATAAGTTTAAAAACCATCACCATTTTATACACTCGGTAAAACCAAGCGGCACAAGATCTGAAATTTATAATTATGGCGCCATAGTTGATGCGCTAAAAAACGATAAAAGGGTGTATGGTGTTGCACCCAAATTAGTTGCACAGGTGTTTTATAATGTGGGTGCAATTGATGTAACGGGTGTAATAAATGGTATTGATGTAGATGCCGAAAACAAACTATTCTTTTTTAAAGATTACATTACAGCTGGAAATTATATTGATTTAAAAAATACGCCTAACAGCATTATTTTAGGAAAAGGATTGGCGGATAAAATGTTGGCTAATATTGGTGATGTGGTTCAGGTTACTACACCTAAAGGCGATAGAATTCAATTAAAAGTGGTGGGCTATTTTCAATCGGGTTTGCAAGATTTTGATAAAACACAAAGTTATGCCTCGTTGGGTACCTCACAAAAGTTATTGGGTAAACCCAGTAATTATGTAACTGATATTCAAATCAAATTAACGGATATGAAATTGGCTCCTTTAGTTGGTAAAGAATACGCAAAGGTATTTAATGTTGATGCGGAAGATATACAAACAGCCAATTCACAATTTGAAACAGGAAGTTCTGTAAGGTCTATTATTTCTTATGCCGTTGGAATAACATTATTGGTGGTAGCAGGCTTTGGTATTTATAACATATTAAACATGATGATTTACGAAAAAATGGACTCCATTGCTATTTTAAAAGCAACCGGATTTTCGGGTAAAGATGTGAATGCCATATTTGTTTCTATTGCTTTAAGTATTGGTTTTTTTGGTGGACTGGCAGGGTTGGTTTGTGGTTTTGGTTTATCGGTGGTAATTGATAATGTACCTTTTAATACTG
Organism: Bacteroidota bacterium; assembly: GCA_041302975.1. Taxonomy (GTDB): domain Bacteria; phylum Bacteroidota; class Bacteroidia; order UKL13-3; family UKL13-3; genus UBA6183. Next base: position 611 of record JBFYQC010000071.1, on the reverse strand, counting down.
CAGCATTACCTACTATTAAAACATATCCTATTAACTACAATCCTAAGTTTTATGTGATAGGAACCATATTTTCTTTAATCACAACCTATTTTGCGGGGTTGTTTCCTGCGCGTAAAGCCAGTAAAATAGATCCGGTAGTAATTATCAGGGGGAAATAACATGAGCGTTGTACTACAGGCAAAAGGTATCAGTAAAAACTTTCACGACCCCATTACCATTCAGGTGTTAAAGGATGTGAGTTTTGAAATCAACAAAGGGGAGTTTGTATCGGTAATTGGAAAATCTGGTTGTGGTAAATCCACCTTACTTTATATTTTATCAACCATGGATACCGATTATGAAGGCGATTTGCTGATTGATGGTGTGGCCATGCGCAGTAAAAAAGAAGGTGAATTGGCTTTGGTTCGAAATGAAAAAATAGGATTCGTTTTTCAGTTTCATTATTTATTGAATGAGTTTAGTGTACTGCGCAATGTGATGTTGCCTGGTTTGAAATTGGGTAAATACTCAGAGCAAGAAATAGAGCATCGTGCCATGGAAAAGTTGCGTATTTTGGGTATTGATAACGAAGCACACAAAATGGCCAATCAGCTTTCAGGCGGACAAAAACA
>JBFYQC010000070.1:0-5054 GCA_041302975.1 Bacteroidota bacterium | reverse complement strand
AGTGGATTATCTTCAACATGGGATTTTGCCACACCCAATAAGAATAGAATTTGTGGTGCGGTTATGCAAAATCATTTCGGGTTAATTACCATTAATTGGGCCTTACCCGACCCGCAAATAGAGCTCGAAATATGGGATGTTAAAAATAAGCGATGCATCTGTTATCAAGTACCTTTAAGTCAACTTTCATTTTAGTAGTTAAATTCCTAAAATAGAGTATACTTGCACTTAATAAAACCCTAATCTTAAAATATGCGCAAAATGAGTATTGGTTATTAATTAAATTGCTTAAGCTATTTTTTATAATAACTAATACGTTATTGATGCCCGTATAGTTATGAATGTTAAACCAATAAAATGTAAATTTATAATATCCGAGCGGCTATTATTGTTTTTTGTGATTGCAGTTTTTTTTGCATGCACAAACAGCAGTAGTTCAAAGCGATATCGTTTTGATAATGAATTTAAAAAAGCCCGTGTATATATTGAAAATGGTGAAGAAACAAAGGCTCGATCTTTTTTAGACAGTACATATGCTGTTTCACAAAATATAACTGCACATGAATACATTAAAAAGTATCAACTATTAGCCGAGTTATATTACTATTTTAAACCTAATTACGAGTTAGCTACTTTTTATTTAGACAGTATGGAAAACATATTGTCGATGTCTTCAGATGAATTTGGCGATGACGTAGAACTTTTTTTATTGTTACACAAGGGTCGAATTGCTATGTCTCAGCAAAAGTTTGAGGATGCATTCTTTTATCATTACAAAGCCAAGTTAAAAGTTGAAGATTTAAACAACCCTTGTCAGAGTCAGAAATACTCATTCGCGTTGGCCATGTTACTATTTCGTCAAGAAGGTTACAGAGATGCAATAAATTATTTTATAGAAAGCTATCAAAAAGGAGCAGATTGTAAAGCAGAGGAATATGATCATTTTTTACTTCAACGTTTAATAATTCCTAACAACATTGCACTATGTTATGAAAGACTAGAAATGCTTGATAGTGCATTGTTTTATTACAACGATGGGTTAATAAAGATTGATGAAGTCGTTACAAAGTATCCTAACAAAAATAGTACACTAAATAAAACCCGTGGTGTTTATTATGGCAACATTGGTAGTGTAATGTTAAAGCAAAAAAAATATGATTTAGCTAGGGTATACTTTAATAGAAGTATTGAACAAAACTATCATCCAGACCGTGACATGAAGGATGCTATTTACAATAAAATAAAGTTAGCTAAACTTGAAGTAGAACTAAATAATAAAAAAGCTGCTTTTATTTTAATTAAGGAGCTAAAAGATACCCTTACTAACTATCCTGATTTAGATGCCCAAAGCCGTTTGGCAGATCTAATGTTTAACTATTATACTTTAGTAAACGATTATAAAAATGCACTTTTAAATCAACATTTAAAGTATAAGTTAAATGACTCATTGGTTAAGATTAGAAGTCAGATTGTGCTTAAAAATAGTTACGTAAAAGAGTTTGAAAAAGTAAAAAACAAGGTTGAACTTGATTATTTAATTCGAGAAAATAAAGTTAAGTCATGGTTTTTAATTATGGCGGTTTCTGCCGCAATTTTGCTTGTTGTTATTATAGTGTTATTTAGCATTAGTAGAAAACAACAACGAAAATACATTGCAGAATTAGAAGAACTTAATAAGGCTGTTAGTTTAACCAATCTTCGTTTAGAGTCTAGTTTAAACTCATTAGAACAAAGCTATAGTGAGAATGAAAAGCTTATAAAAATTGTTGCACACGATTTACGTAGTCCGCTTGCTGCAATTGTTGGTGCACTTGATTTGGTTAACAGTGGAGTGTTAATTGAGGAAGAAAAACCAGAATTTATTAGCATGTCGAGACAATCGAGCATGAAGGCACTCAGTTTAATTAATGATTTGTTACAGCCTAAAGAAAAAGGTACCGAATTAGAGAAGCTACCTACTGATTTAAAGCTGTTAATTGAATCATCCACTCATATCATTAAACACCAATCTGATAAGAAAAAGCAAATTATAGAAATGAATTGCCCAAGCGTTATTGTGTCGCTAAATGAAAGTAAGATTTGGCGTGTGATGAATAATATATTGGCAAATGCGGTTAAGTTTAGCCCGGTTGGTGCACCAATTAATATTACAACAGAGGTATTTGCAGAACATGTAATTGTGTCTGTAAAGGATTCTGGTATAGGTATTCCTGAAGATTTACGAGATAACTTATTTGATTTATTTACTAAGGCATCGCGTAAAGGAACTAACGGAGAAGAGACTTATGGTTTAGGATTGGCCATATCAAAACAAATTGTAGAAGCACACAACGGAGAAATTTGGTTTAAAAGCGAAACAGGTAAAGGCACTACATTTTTTGTGATGTTGCCTCGTTAGTTACATTAATAAAATAATGCAATTAATTCATCGCGCCAAACCAATACAAATACCCCAACCATACAAATAGCAGCGGCAATTATTGACGGCCCGTTTATACGTTCGCGTCCGCTTATGGTTGCGGCAAGCATTACCGTAATTGGTAATAAACTAAATATGGTTTGAGCAATACCTACCGGTATTTGAGATGCCGCATATAAACTTAAAGAAACACCCATCACTGGCCCAAAAAAGGTCCCTGTTAACAAAGGTGTAATAATGGTTTTTGATGCGGTCATGATTTTAAATTCTGCCCACACATTTCTTTTAAAAACGGCAATGCTGTATGCAGCCAAAGTGCCAATACCCATGCGTATCCAAGTTGCATGCACTGCACTTAAATCGGCACCGGTTTGGTGGGTGATGTTTAGGCCTTTTTTTGCACAAACCAAACCAAGTCCTTGGCCAACTGCTCCTAAAATAGCGTAAGTAATTCCTTTTAAAACTTGGCTTTTATCAATGTTTTTATCGTTGCTTTTTTGGGTTGATTGTATAAACCAAATAATGCCACCTGTACTAATCATCATACCTAAAATACCAACACCGTTTATGCTTTCACTTAAAATTATCATGCCTAACAGCAAGGCTGCAACAGGGGCAAAGGTGCTAAATAAACTAGTACGGCTACTGCCTAAAATGCTGTAGGCTGTAAATGCAAAATAATCGCCAAGGGTTAAACCAATAATGCCGCTTAAGCCAAGCCAAATCCATTCTCCAAGGGTAGGTAAAGTAAACAGTTCAATGAACGAAACTTTAAAAAATACCACCACCACCACACTAAGCAACAAGGCCGCAAAAAATAAACGTACACGGTTAACAGCAGCCGGATCTGCACGTTTGCTTGCAATGGTAAAAGCAAAAGTACCAACTGTCCAACAAATTAATGTGGCAAATGCCGCTGTTAGTCCGGTGTTTAACATGGTGTTATTGTATTAAAAATTCATCACCCATATCAGGTATTTCTACATTATTTATGCCTTCTTGAGCCAATAGATTTTGCATGGCCACTAAGTTAGGTTCATCACCGTGTACTAAAAATACACGCTTTAATTTAGGGTTACTGCATGCTTTAATATAACGGTAAATTTCATCTTTATCAGGATGAGAACTGAATACATCTGTGCGAGCTATTTTACTGTATATTCTGTAGTCTTTACCTTTAATGCCAATTACGCTTTGTCCTGATAATAAGCGGTGACCAAGTGTTCCTTCTGCGCAAAAGCCAGCAATTAAAATGGTACTAAACGGGTTTTGAATATTGTTTTTTACGTGCTCTTGAATACGTCCGCCTTCAACCATTCCTGCTGCAGAGATAATGATGCACGAATCGGTATAGTTGGCTACTTGCTCGTGCCTGTCTAAATTATCAATCCATTTTAAACCTTCAAAGTCAAACAAATCGCCATGCTGTTTTAAAAACGCTGCAGCTTCTTCATTTAACAATTCAGGGTGTTTACTGTATACGTGTGTAGATTTTATGGCCAAGGGGCTATCAACAAAAACTTTAACCGGAGGCAATAAACCTTTTTTAGCCAGCTTGCATAATACATGCACAATACTTTGTGTACGACCCACACTAAAAGCTGGAATAATCAAACGTCCGCGCACTTTAACAATGGTATCTTCAATGTATTTCATCAAGTCTTGCTCAGCCAGTTCTGATGAAGTATGTTTACGTCCGCCATAAGTAGTTTCCGAGATTAAATAATCAAGGTTTTGCATAGGTGTTGGTGTGCGTATAAGCTCGGCATGGTCACGACCCAAATCACCGCTAAAGCCTACACGAGTAGTTTTACCATCCAAAGTATACTCAACCACAACACTTGCCGCACCTAATAAATGCCCGGCTTCTATTAACTCAATACTAATATCCGGTTGTACTTTAAACTTGCGGTTAAAAGGTAAAGTAACCACACGGTCCATGGCCACAGCCACCTCACGCTCCAAATAAATAGGGCGGGGCACACGCGCTTTGCGGTGTTTGGGTGCCCGGTTGTATAAATACTTAAACTCGTTAAGTTGAATGTTTGCACTATCAAAAAGCAAATGTTTACTTAGTTCAAGTGTTGGTTCGGTACAAATAATTTGGCCTTTGTAACCACGGTTAACCAAGGTTGGAATATTGCCACTGTGATCAATGTGGGCATGTGTAAGCACCACTAAATCTATTTCTGCGGGGTTAAAAGGAAAATCAAAAGCCTCTTCATTCATTTCGCGCTTTTGTTCGTAATTCATGCCGCAATCAACCAAAATTTTGTAGCCGTTATCTAAAGTAAGCATATGCATACTTCCGGTTACTTGTTTGGCTGCACCCCAAAAAGTTAATTTCATGTTCTCTATCTGTTCTAAATATGTTTGGGGTGGGGTAGAATGGAGATGAAGAATATTTGCTATAAACACTTCAATCTAACAGCTGTAAACGAGTTGTTTTATCTACTTAAACCCCAACTTGTTTTTTAAGTAAAGGTAATTAATTGGTTATTCACCAATTGTAATTTTGCTGCAAAATAGCTTTTAAAAGCATATAATTCCTAACTTTGGGTTTATGGAATTGATTAATTTATCGGAACAAAACAGTTTGTTACAACAGTATGTAAGTGAGTTACGCGATGTTAAC
>JBFYQC010000069.1:0-2773 GCA_041302975.1 Bacteroidota bacterium | reverse complement strand
ACCAACTCATCCACCAAAGATGATTTACCTGCACCACCTGTTCCGGTAATACCAAGCACGGGAGTGTTGATTGGTTGATTGGTTGATTGGTTGATTTGGTCTAAAATAATACGAAAAGTTTCTGGATCATTTTCGGCAGCAGAAATTAAACGTGCAATCGATTTATAATCTTTTTCGGCCAAGTGTTTAGCTTCACCGTTTAAGTTTTTACCTGTAGGGAAATCGCATTTCTCCAGCATGTCGTTAATCATGCCTTGTAAACCCATGGCACGTCCGTCATCCGGACCATAAATACGGCAAATACCGTAACCATGTAATTCTTCCATTTCTTCAGGTAAAATGGTACCACCACCACCACCAAAAATTTTAATATGTCCGCAGCCTTTTTCCTTCAACAAATCGTACATGTATTTAAAATACTCCACGTGCCCGCCTTGGTAGCTGGTCATGGCAATGGCATTGGCATCTTCTTGAATGGCACAATTCACTACCTCTTCAGCGCTTCTATCGTGACCAAGGTGAATTACCTCAGCACCACTTGCCTGAATAATTCTACGCATGATATTGATGGCTGCATCATGCCCATCAAATAAAGCGGCTGCGGTTACAATTCGTATTTTGTTTTTAGGTTGATATATTGCTACAGTTTCCATATTCATTATTAGAAAATCGAGCAAATTTATAGGTTTTATTGGGATTAACAGCGCTTTTAAAGGCAAAAAAGAGAAGCACTAAAAACAGCACATAATTAACTTATAAATAAGAAGTTAGCATACGAAACAAGCAAAACCTGTCATGCAATGTTTTTGTGTGGTGGTAACAGAATGAAATTTTAAAGAAGAAATCGCTGAATTTTAACCACAGCGATAACAGCGTTCCGAAGTTTCGGAAGCACAGCGACCGCAACGGTTGGTTAACCATAGAGGAGTTAACCACTAAGAACACAAAGAATGCAAGAATTTCACTAAGGGGTTAAATAACTCGCGATAATGCCTCGTTTACTTGGTGATTAACTTTGTAAGCCTTGTGGTTAAGGCTGTTCTGTGCAATGCTGTGGATTCCGTGAGCAACTAATTCGTTGTGGTTACCCTAACTTAAAAACTATACACCAAGCTATTGTTAAAACTGCTAAACATTTTGTTAATGCCCGGTGGTGGGTCGGCATCAAATACATACCTAGCTTGGGTTCTAAAAGAAAATTTGCCCATAGAACGAAACAACAAACTGGCCTCTACCGAAACCCTGTAATCATTAATATCAGTAATTTTAGGTTGCAAGTAAGCCACCAATGTCATGGGCAAATAATCCCACTCGCTCACATCCAAACTGGCATAAGAACTTAAACGTAAATTATTTTGTGCCGTACGGTTTGGGTTTTGCTCATGCTCGTACATCAACACGTTGCCCATGTAAAAAAACGACTTATTGTCTTTGTAAACCCTAAAGCGCAATCCTGCTCCGGCCAAGGTACGCAAACTAATATCCAACTGTTGGTTAAATTGTAATTGGGCAAACGCCTCCGGAAAAACAACCGAATCGCCTTGCTTTATATACCTAAAGTGCTGGAAAGCATTATTTAAAAGGTTTTTATTATCAACACTTACAAAACTCACATCATTTACAAATAAAATATTTCTGTTTTGGTTGTGGTGAATAATAAATACGCGGTTGCTTAATTGTGTTAAGGTACTGGTAATTTGGGTGTAATTGGCACCAAACTCCACATTGCCCTGCCAGCCATTGCGCGGGTTTTCAAAGCGCCTGCCCTCCATGTTTACGATTTGCTGCGCGCTAACTGACGTGTAAAAAAACAATGTAAAAAAAAACGTGTACCACCTCATTACTGCGGGCAAATATATTACGTTGATTTTGATAGATAAAACGAAAGGGTTTGGCATATTCCAAAAAATGCTACATTTGCCGTTCGCAAATTTAAAACAACAAACATTTTTACAGGATGAACTTAAAAGAGATCGTAGCCATTTCGGGTGTTAGCGGATTACACAAAATAATCGGCCGTACTAAAACCGGTTTAATTTTAGAAAGCTTAAACGAAACAAAAAAGCGTTTCCCAACCAGCATTCAAGATAAAGTATCGGTATTGGAAGATATTTCAATGTATACCGAAGAAGGCGACATGCGTTTGGCAGAAGTGTTTGTAAAACTGAACGAAAAAGGTGGTGTACCTAATTCAAAAGACAGTGCCCAAACACAACGTAAATTTTTGGTTGATGTAATTAAATTAGACAGCGAGCGTGTATACGACTCTGATATCAAAAAATTATTAACTTGGTACAATGCATTAAAAGACCTTGTTGATTTTAAAACATTGTTAGCCGAAGATAACGCTGCACAAGCAGAAGAAGCTACCGAAGAAGCACCTGCAAAAGCTGCAAAAAAATCAGCTAAAAAAGCTGATGATGGCGAAGAAGCTACCGATGAGAAACCTAAAAAAGTAGCCGCTAAGAAAACCGCTGCTCCTAAAAAAACTGCTGCTAAAACAGCTACACCAAAAGCAACCAAAGTAAGCAGCAAATCAACTGCAAACACCAATACCTACCGCCCTAAATCGGTATAAGGTTAATAACACTTTATAACAAAAGCCATCCTGAAATAAATCGCAGGGTGGCTTTTTATTTTGGGGCTTTACAGACGTTTCGCTGCGCTACAGTCTGCACCGCGTGTTCCGTGCTACTCCGCCTGCCCCGAAGTCTTTCCCTCAGAGGTAGCTTACTTCACCCGCTAAGCCGGGTTTAACTTTCAAATAATAATT
>JBFYQC010000068.1:0-8646 GCA_041302975.1 Bacteroidota bacterium | reverse complement strand
AAAAACATGATTATTTACATGGCAAACTAAATAATAACCGTACTTGGTTTGATGTTACCATGTATGACATTACTTTAAAAGTAACACCTCATAAAAAATATATTCAAGGCAGCAATATCATATCTTACAAAGTAATTAAGCCAGCTAAAGTTATGCAATTAGACATACACGGTTTGATTAAAATAGATAGTATTGTTTATAACCATAAGCATTTAAAATACACACGAGATAGCAGCATAATATTGATTAAAATGCCGCATCAACCCAAAAATAGCACACAACAATTTTGCGTGTACTTTAGCGGAAATCCTTTAATTGCAAAAAAGGCTCCTTGGGATGGAGGTTTCGTTTTTACAAAAGATAGCAGCGGAATCGACTGGGTTGGTTTGGCTTGTCAGGGATTAGGAGCAAGCTCTTGGTTACCGTGCAAAGACCATCTAAGTGATGAGGCAGACAGCGTAAACATTAACCTACAAGTACCCTCTCATTTAACGGGGGTAAGTAACGGCAGACTTGTAGGTTCAAACAACCTAAACAATGGTTACACAGAGTTTAACTGGCAGGTTAGATATCCTATTAACAACTACAACATAACAGTAAACATTGGTAACTATAAACATTTTAGCGATGAATATGCTGCTAAATACAACAACATAAACAAACCACTTACTTTAGATTATTATGTGCTTGATTATAACTTAACCAAGGCCCAAAATCATTTCGAACAAGTTAAAACCATGATGGGGTGTTATGAAAAATATTTTGGTCCATATCCTTTTTGGAATGATGGCTACAAACTAGTAGAAACACCATATTGGGGCATGGAACACCAAAGTGCCGTTAGTTATGGTAACGACTACAGCAACAACCGCTGGGATTTTGATTTTATCATTATTCACGAAAGTGCCCACGAATGGTTTGGCAATAGCATCACATCAAACGACCCTGCAGAACTTTGGCTGCACGAAAGTTTTACAACACATGCCGAAGCTGTTTTTGTTGAATGCAACAACAATAAAGAAGCAGCACATAAGTACCTAAAGATGCAGAAAAGAAACATTGAAAATAAGCAGCAGATGTTGGGCACAGCAGATGTTTATTATCACGATTTTGCAGACAACGACATCTATTACAAAGGCAGTTGGATGCTTTATACCATCAGACATGTACTAGACAACGACACGCTTTGGTTTAACAGCCTGTTAGATTATTGCAATACATTTAAATACAGCAACATTAATACTAAACAATGTATTGACTTTTGGGTGAAACGCACAGGTAAAAATCTTACCCCAATATTTGAGCAATACCTTACTCAAGCTGATTTACCAGTTTTTGAGTATGTTTTAAACAAAGGTGAAAACGATATACTCGAATTAAAATACAGGTGGATTAATGTGGTTAAAGGATTTGAAATGCCAATTAAAGTTACTTTATCCAAAAACGATTATCAACCATTAACGCCAACCACAAAATGGCGTGTTATTGATTTAAATTACTTCGACCCAAAGGAGTTTAAAATTCAATCAGAATATTACTTGATTGAAACCCGTCAGGTTAAAAACTAAGGCATTGGCATCTCAATAACAGTAGTTAAATAATAAGCCAAAACTGTTATTATCGAATATATTAAATGCTCCATCCATGGTGTATATTTCCTGTAGTCTATACCTTGCATTTTGCAGTAAATGGCCAACATTATTTTTTCAATAATGTATGATACCACTGTTGCATATGCGATTCCTGTTATACCAAATAGGTAAATAAACCAAAACGAAAGCAAGCAGTGAATAACAATATAGTTTGATGAGATAAGGTAGAATATTTTATTCTTCATGATACCCATAATCACTGTCTGCGGATAAATCATACGACTGATAATCAGTAATAAGTAAATATTGAATATTTTATATCCGGCCATCAACTCTTCGTTGTAAGCATACTTAAATAAATAAGGACTTAAAAACATCAATGCAATGGTGGATGGAAATAACCATCGCATCAATTTTTGCGATGATTTTTTTAACCTAGCTAAACCATCATCTAGTTTTTCTGAAGCATTTGATTTTGCAATTTCTCCACTGTACACATTACTTAATGAGTTGGCTAGAATCAAAAATATAGGTAATTCTCTTGCTGCATACCTATACATGGCAAACTCTTCATCGGTAAAGTTAAACTCAATAATATAGCTATTAATATACTCCATACTTCCTGCCAAAAGTATAGAAAACATAATGGGCAAAACCCGCTTCATAAAATCAACAGTTAATGCCTTTTGTACCGTAATGGTGGCATATTTCATTAACAAAATGATGGTATAATTGAATTTCAACAACGAAAGAACCAACAATAGGTTTATAGCCAAATTTAAAGATTGTTTAAAATACAGAGGCAAACAAAGCAGCAGTATTTGAGCCAAAAAAGTAATGATACCCCAAATGATTAACGATTTATATTTTTCATTTAAATAAAAAATGTAGTCTGTTATATAAGTTGGTGTGTTTAGCAAAACCACTAATGCAAACATTTGAAAAAGGTTTTTATCTTTATCGTGCAAAAACCCCATAGAAGCTACAATAATGGCTGCCACAATTGAAAACACCAACAATAGGAAAAAGGTATTGAACAATACTTTCTTCTTGAGCTCAGGTTCTGCGTTGTTGTAATAAGGAATGAGTGTATTGGTAATTGCTGCAACCCAAAAAAAAGTTAAACTGGAAGTCACCAACATTAAGTTTTCGTATTGACTTATTAAGCGTAAACCATATTCGTGTTGGTAAAGAATGGAAATTTTTGCGAGCAAAATGGAAATAAGGAACATGGTTCCAAACCTCAGAAAATGATAGATTTGTAAACTATTGAACTTATTTAGTTTGCTCCAGATTGATGACACAGTTTCGGTTTTAATATATTTTCAAATAACCCAATTAACCTTTACTTAACCAAATTATTGTTGATATACACAACCTCTAGCAGAAACATGAGTTTATTGTTTTTTATGAAACAATAGTATTGTAGCTTCGTTTAACAAATTGGATAGTTATGAAATCAAACAGAAAAGACTTTTTAAAAGCAGGTGCCATTTTAGCCGCTGGTGCTACTTTATATACACCGGCTGTGAAAGCAGCCATTAATACCATCAATCAATTTACCAACGATGGCTTATTTGTTTTGCCTAAGTTACCATATGCATTCAATGCTCTTGAACCTTTCATAGATGCACAGACCATGGAGATACACCATGGTAAGCATCATCAGGCCTATGTAAACAACTTAAACGCTGCCATTACTAAAGAACCTTCCTTAAAAGGTAAAAGCGTAGAAGAATTAATAGCATCAATAAATAAATTACCGGATAGCGTGCGCACAGCTGTTAGGAATAATGGCGGTGGACATTGGAATCACGCATTCTTCTGGCAATTGCTTAAAATTGGGACCAAACCAAGCGAAAAAACCAATAACCTAATCATCAAAAATTTCGGCTCGATGGAAGAGTTAAAAAAACAATTTGAAAAAGCGGCCATGAGCCAATTTGGTTCGGGTTGGGCTTGGTTAATAAAACAAGGTGATAAATTAATCGTTACATCAACCCCCAATCAAGACAATCCGCTAATGGATTTAGCAACCGTTAAAGGGACGCCAATTATTGGGTTAGATGTATGGGAACACGCCTATTATTTAAAATATCAAAACAAAAGAGCCGATTACACACAAGCTTTTTGGAATATTTTAAATTGGGAAAAGGTTGAGCAACTGCTAGATGCATAAACTTTAAAAATTTGATTGGCATTTATAAAAAATAATTTTACTTTTGCCATCCCAAAACGGTGGTTTTAGCTCAGTTGGTTAGAGCGCCTGATTGTGGTTCAGGAGGTCGTGGGTTCGAGCCCCATATTCCACCCAACATCGTTTAAAGCCTCACTTAACTGTGAGGCTTTTTTTGTTTATGTCATATAGGGTCCCCCTAGTTGCTAAGGTGTAAATTACGCCCAACTTCATTTTAAAGCTTTATCTAACCTTGATATTTTTTTACTTTGTATTTCACTTAACCAACAGCTTTTTCAAACACAACAGTTAGTGTGACTATCCAACTATTTAAGTAAACAACTATATTGCACCAAAATGATTGCACGCAAACTATATTATAGTTTATCACCAAAAATGCGCAGGGTTGCGCGTAGGTTAGTATACCTTCCTGTTGATGTAATCGACTTATTTACAGGTAAACGCAACCCAATGATTCCACCTAAAGGAATGATTTTTACGGGTTCAGGAGATTTTGAAGAATCGGGTAAAGCATTGATGCAACTATGTATTGATCATGCCAATTTAAAACCGGATAGTACCTTGTTAGATATTGGTTGCGGCATTGGTCGTTTAGCCATTCCACTTACCCAGTATCTCAATAGAAATGGAAAATATGAGGGTTTTGATGTTGTTGCGGATGGTATTAATTGGTGTAAAGAAAAAGTGAGTAATCAGTACCCTAACTTTAAATTCACGTTTACTCCGCTGCGCAACGATTTGTACAACTTAACAGCGCAACAACAAGCCGAGCATTTCGAATTCCCTTATGCCAATAACTATTTTGATGTGGTGGTTTTAACATCCGTATTCACGCACATGCAACCGGCAGAAGTACAACACTACCTGAAAGAAATAAAACGTGTTTTAAAACCGGGTGGTCATTGTTTGGCAACATTCTTTATTTTAGATGAAAAGACCAAGGAAACATTAGAACACAACCCTGATTTAATGCAATTTAAGTACGAATATGATACTTACTTTTTGCACGATAATAATGTAAAAGATGCCAATATTGGCTTTAAAGATTTTGCAATAAATTACATGGTAAAAGAAGCTGGCTTAAACATTAAACTAATCAATAATGGTTGGTGGAAAGGCAAAGACAAAGCAAAAAGTTTAAACTACCAAGATTTAGTTATTTTCACTACTTAGTAAATATAAACGAGTTCAACAAAAACGGCCAACTGCAATGCAGTTGGCCGTTTTTGTTAATGTTGTTAGCTTTTAGTAACGGCTTCCACCATCATTGCCACCACGGTTGTAACCACCACGGTCGCCACCACGATTGAAACCACCACGATCGCCACCACGATTAAAACCACCACCCGAACGAGGACGGTTGTTATCAAAAGTGCGCTCGCGAGCTTCGTTAACTTTGATGCTGCGTTGAGCAACTTCAACGTCATTTAAGCCGTTAATAGCATTGTTAGCTTCAGCATCATTAGGCATTTCAACAAATGCAAAGCCTTTGCTGCGACCTGTAAATTTGTCAGTCATAATTTTAACTGATGCAACTTCACCATAAGGGGTAAAGACGTCTTTTAAATCGTTCTCGCTCAAATTATATGAGAGATTACCAACGTAGATTTTCATGTAAAAAAAAATTAATAAATACCTTACGAAGATGGTATTTAATTCTGAAAAACAATAGCTTATTAAAAATAAAAGTAACTTTTTTTTATTTAACCTAATTCAATCAAAATAAATAAATCCTAAAAGTTAGTCACACATCAGTCACAAAGCCTTATTTTACTTTGATTAAAACTGAATAATCCCTATGTTGTGAATTGTTTCTAATACAGGCAATAATTTAAACGTACACAAAATTATTTCGCTATTTACTTGGTTTAACTTTTTAACACAAAAACATCATGGCAAGCACAGTAAATTTATTATTAAAAGCTAGTTCAAATTTTGTAACCGATGAGTTAACTCTAAAAATTGAAAATAGTGTTAAACAGAGTGGTTGTTGGGTAGTTAATAAACTAACATACGACAATATGATCCAATTTCAGATTAAAGTATTTACCGATAAACTAGAAAAACTGTATATGCATCTAAACGATGCAGGACTAGATCTAGTTAAAGGGTCGGCTGAAATGATTAGTAATGCATCAATTCAATATTCTGTTTTTAGAGATATTGAAATTACGTTAATCGTTAATGAAATTCCAATTCAACTAACTGATAACGAAGTGATGCAAATCGTTGGCAAGGTATTGTAACAAACCATTTACTCACCACAAAGCCATTTCAGATAAGAGGCTTTTACTTTTTTATGCCTTTTTCGTATAATAATATCCACTCGTTAACTGTCATTTTCTTCACCAATTCAGCCAATAAATCGTAAGGAATATGTTCAGTTTTTTTAAACCGTATACAGCTTTTCCCCATATCTAATTTGACTTTGCTGTGTTTGGGATATTCGTTTTTAAACCAATTCAGTAGATTATCGTCAGCATACAAGCCCATGTGGTAAAAACTAATGGCATTTTTTTGCGATGCAATACCCATAAAAGGTAAAGGCAATTGCGGATTACAATGATACCCGTTAGGATAAATATGATGAGGAACCACATAACCTATCATTCCATAATTCATCTGATCTTCAAATCCATTAGGCAAATTGAGTAAGATGGTTTTGTGTAAAGTAGATATTGGTCCTTTACGTTCTTCAGGTAGCTCGTTTATGTACTGGTCTATTGTTTCTGATTTACTTTGCATGAACTTTTTTTTAGTGGAATATAATTACAATTACATGCAAATTAAAAAATAGCCCATCATTTTATCAAAGCATATGTTTTCGTTTTTAACGAAACTAAAATCAGACATGAAAACAGCGATTGATTATCAACCGATAACAGCTTATCTAGGCATTAAAAATAGAATTATATTTCTACCTCTCAAACCTTTAGCAATGCCAGATTGTTATTAAATTTTAACGTATAAAACATGTTATTAAATAGGTATTGATTTAATAATTTATTGTGTAATATTGCACGTTCCCAATAATTCGTAAAACTATGTCGACATCTATAGATTATTTAGCATTAGTGGTGCAATTTTTAGTAGCAGCAGGATTTGTTGTTACAACCATGGTAGCAACGCATTTAATTGGCCCTAAGCGCAAAACAGCTGACAAACTCGAAAATTTCGAGTGCGGTATTGAGTCGCAAGGAAACGCGCGCATTCCTTTCTCAATTAAATATTTTTTAATTGCAATTCTATTTGTAATGTTTGACGTAGAAGTAATTTTTATGTACCCATGGGCTGTTAATTTCAGAGAATTAGGGCAAGTTGGTTTTATGGAAATGTTATTTTTTACGGGAACTTTGTTATTAGGCTTTTTATATATCCTTAAAAAGGGTGCTTTAAAGTGGAACTAAATTAACAAATAACACAAGTTAAGGTTATTACAATTACCCAAAACAGTAATTAAATTACAAAAATGTCAACAGAATTAACCATATCAAAAGCTCCTGCAGGCCTAGAAGGTCCTGGTTTTTTTGCAACAAACATCGACAAAGTTATCGGGTTAGCACGTTCTAATTCTATTTGGCCATTACCTTTTGCAACATCTTGCTGTGGTATAGAGTTTATGGCTACCATGGGTAGCAATTACGATTTAGCACGATTTGGCTCAGAACGTATGAGTTTTTCACCACGTCAAGCCGACTTGTTAATTGTTGCTGGAACAATCGCAAAAAAAATGGGACCTGTATTACGTCAGGTTTATTTGCAAATGGCAGAACCACGCTGGGTAATATCAGTTGGTGCTTGTGCTAGTACTGGAGGTATTTTCGACACATACAGTGTGCTGCAAGGTATTGATAAAGTTATTCCAGTTGATGTTTATGTACCTGGTTGTCCTCCTCGTCCTGAGCAAATTATAGACGGCATTATGCAAATACAAGAGCTTGTTAAAAACGAACCTTTACGTAGAAGAAACACACAAGAGTACAAAGCATTAATGCAACAATACGGTATTCAATAACAACAAAATGACCGAACTTACTAACGCATATATAGCTGAAAAAATAAGAAATCAATTTGGTGATGCCATTTTATCGGCATCAGAACCATTTGATATGCTTACTTTAGTTGTTAATCCTTCCATTGCACACAACGTTATTAATTTTTTAAAAAATGATTCTGAAATACAGGTTCAGTTTTTAACAGATGTTTGTGGTGCTCAGTTTCCTGAAATTGAAGGACAAGAGTTTTGTGTAATTTATCACTTACACAGCTTAACCAATAACATTCGCATCCGGGTTAAAGCATTCATTCCAGCGTCAACCCCAACCATAGCAACCGTATCTGATTTATTTTCGAGTGCCAATTGGCAAGAGCGTGAAACTTACGATTTCTATGGTATTTTATTCGAAGGACATCCAAACCTTAACCGCATAATGAATGTAGATGAGATGGATTATTTCCCTTTGCGTAAGGAGTATCCGCTTGAAGACGGAACCCGCACAGATAAAGAAGATAAATATTTTGGTCGTTAATTTTAACGTATACACACATGAATGAATTTGACGATAAAAGCGTTGAGCAAATTGAAGAACACGAATATACTACGTTAAACTTGGGTCCTACCCACCCTGCTACACATGGTATTTTCCAAAATGTGCTTACCATGGATGGTGAAATTATTGTAGACGCAGTTCAAACTGTAGGTTACATTCATCGTGCATTCGAAAAAATTGCCGAACGCAGACCATACAACCAAATCACCACATTAACTGATCGCTTAAACTACTGCTCCTCTCCTATTAATAATATGGGATGGCACATGACAGTTGAAAAACTAATTGGCGTTGAAATTCCAAAACG
>JBFYQC010000067.1:0-20030 GCA_041302975.1 Bacteroidota bacterium | reverse complement strand
ACTCCCAACATCCTATGCTTGGCGTGGTACTGCGTGGATTATTTTTAATGTCAATTAAAATATTGGTTTGTGTGCCGGTGTTTTTGGCTGGTGAGTTTGCCTTGAGGCGGTAATCGTTGATTACAAAATTTTCAAACAAAGGATCACGGTTCAAAACGTTGCCGTTGGTGTTTAAACTGCTTTGTTTGGTCCTGATTAAATTAGACTGAATAATGGGTGTTGTGATAGGTAATCCTTGTGCATGAGAATTAATTAAAAACTCTTCTTCCAAACTTCCGTAAACGATATTGTTAACCAACTCAAAACTTAAATTGTAACGGGCAACGATGTTATTTTGTTGGTCGAAATAGGGTGTATTATCAAACACCAAAATAGGGTTTTGGCGGTTAAATTTGGTATTGTATGATGCAATGGTGTTATGCACCA
Organism: Bacteroidota bacterium; assembly: GCA_041302975.1. Taxonomy (GTDB): domain Bacteria; phylum Bacteroidota; class Bacteroidia; order UKL13-3; family UKL13-3; genus UBA6183. Next base: position 19,604 of record JBFYQC010000067.1, on the reverse strand, counting down.
ATTGGTATTTACCGCCTAACGCACCAAAAAATCCAAACTGACCGCAATCGCTTATTAAATTATTGGCCGCAACAATGTGTGATGAATAACCAACTATACCTACTGCCGACATGTTATAAATCTGACTCTGTGTAATGGTTAAATTTGGGTTGCTGTTTACCGATTGCGAATCAACCTCAATACCAATATATCCGTTTCTGATAATTGCCCCTGTTATCACATTGTCTTTACTACGTGGTAAAAACCTGATACCAGCCCATTGGTTGCTTAGTTCTTTGTAATCACCATCTAAGCGTGTACCTTCAAATATTACCGGATTATTGGCGGTACCGTTTACAATCAAAGTACCTGCTACTAAAATACTCGATTTGTTGTAGGAGTGAATTCTTGCACCTGCATCAATTGTCAATACACAGCCTTCCGGAACCAGAATACTATCATAAATTACATATGGTTTATCTGCTGTCCATCTCAGGTTTCCGGCATTACAGTTTAGTACATCGTTAAATAAATAATTTGCATCTTGTCCCCATGCCACTAAATCTACATCCTGAATATTACCATTGGTTTCAAACAAAATTTGATCGGCCACAATAAATGGTAAATTCTGACTACCGGCCGAAATGTAACATTGAACAAAAATAATTAAGCTGTCTTTGCCATAAATTTCTTTGCCATAAACTTGGTTGGTACTTTGGCCATCAATATTTAACCTGAATACACTTGGGAAATTTCCACTTAAACGAATATTGGTTTTAACAGCATTTTTATTGGGGTTGATAACCCTAATTTGTTGGGTAACCGAAACAGGCCTAACACCGCTTGAATCCAACTGTGTAAATACCGTATCGAAATAAATGGTGTCAACCGAAAACTGAAGTTTAGCAGAAGGATCAGTGGTAAATTCATCTTCTATTTTGCAAGCATGAAATATTCCGCTTACAAAAACAGCAATCAGTATAAGTATGTATTTAATTGGCTTCAACGTGTTGCAAATATGCTGTAATAATACGAATTGTGCTGCTATTTATTGCGTTAGTTTACTTCACCAAATCGGCCATGGCTTGTTGTGCAGTAGGAAACTGAAACGTAAAGCCAGTAGCTAATATTTTTTGTGCCGAAATATGCTGACTACCCAACAGCATGTCTCCCATTTCGCCAAACAATAGTTTTATTACAAATCCCGGGGCATTAGGTAAAATCAAAGGCTTCTTTAGCTGTTTGGCCAATAGTTGGGTAAGTTTTTGGTTGGTTTCAGGGTTTGGAGCCACACCGTTAAAAACACCACTTAAGTTTTTATGCTCAATCAAACTAATAAACATATTACACAAATCATCAATGTGAATCCAACTGGTTTGTTGCTCGCCACTGCCAAGCGCTGCGCCAAAAAACAAGTTAATGGGGGTTGATACTTCTTTAATAAATCCACCATCTTTGGCCAAAACTACACCCACGCGTACAATTCCGGTACGAATGCCAAGGTTTTCTATTGGCTTAACAGCTGTTTCCCAGTCTTCGCAAACTTTTGCCAAAAAAGTATGGGCAGCTGGGGTGTTTTCTGAGGTATTTAATGCAGTATTGTTGCCATAAATACCAATTGCCGAAGCTGAAATGTAGGTATTAACGGTGTTTTTATGTTTGTCTAAAGCATTGGCAAATAGTTGGGTTGATAAAATTCGGCTGTCGTATATTTCTTTTTTGTAGGCATTGGTCCACTTTTTATCAGCCACACCGGCACCTGCCAGGTTAATAATTACCTCGGCAAAATCAAACACCTCCTTATCAATGGTTTGTTTATTTACGTCCCATTCAAACTGCTTGATAGCCTTATGTTGCTTGCTTTTACGGGTTAACCACGCTACTTTATGTCCTTTTTCAACCAGCATTTGGGTTAATTTTTTGCCAACTAACCCACTTCCTCCCGCTATTACTATCTTTGTCATGTTTTTTATTGTGTTTAACTTAAAACAATCTTAAGTATTTATATGTTTGCTAAAGATAGTTATACTGAAAAACTTTTAATGGTAGTTGATGATATTAATTATTTATCATACTGTTTTTAAGCTAAATCGGTATTAACAATTGTAATTTCTTTTTCTAAAATTAAAAAGAAACGCAGTTGGTACAAAATAGTTAAGAAAAAGGGAGGCATTGTAAATTGGGCGTATTTTCTATTAAAGACATTGAAGCAGTTTCGGGCATAAAGAGCCACACGTTGCGCATTTGGGAGCAGCGTTACGGCATCATTGTCCCTAAACGTACCGAGTCTAATATAAGGTACTACGATGATGATGATTTAAAACACATTCTAAACATCAGCATACTGAACAGGCAGGGTATTAAAATATCTGAAATTGCCCGTATGAGTAAAGAAGATATTACCGAGGCGATTTTAAAATACAGCGGTCATTCTTCGGCAAGTTTTGATAGTCACATCAAAGGACTAATATCGGCTATGCTCAGCTTTGATGAGTATGGATTTCATAAAATCATTACTACCAATATTATACAATTAGGTTTAGAACAAACCGTTATCAATATTGTATTTCCATTTCTATCAGAGGTAGGCTTATTATGGCAAATTGGGTCAATTCACCCATCTCACGAACATTTTGCATCTAATATCATTCGTCAGAAATTATATGTAGCCATAGACGGAAACGTGGGACGTTATGCCGAGAGTAGAAAACGTTTCTTGCTTTTTTTACCCGAACACGAACAGCATTCAATTGGGTTATTATTTGCTAATTATATTTTACGTACCCGTGGACAAGATGTATTATATCTTGGGCAAGAAGTACCACTTGTTGATTTGAAAGATGCATTTATTGACAATGAACCTGATTACGTATTAACACAACTTACAGCAGCACATATTAATGTAGACAAACAACGTTTTGTTGATGATATTTCTACTTATTGGAGTAAAGCACAACTTATTTTATCGGGGGGGCAATTTTTAAATGCCGATTTGAAATTACCTGAAAATGCACGTGTAATAAAACGAATAGAGGATTTTATAACCCTTGTAGATAGTATTTCCATGAACAAAGGTGAGGTGTTGAATTAGGTTGAGAAGGTGTTTATTTACAATATTTGGAAACGTAACCATTCGCGTCAGGGTCACCCAACTTTAATGCTTTTTTAAACTCTTGACATGCCTTGGCTTTTTGTCCAATTTCATTTTGGAGAAAACCTCTTGTAAGATAAAAACTGCTTTTGTTGGGATTTAATGAAACTGCCTTTTCTAAATCGTCCCAAGCAGACTTATAGTTTTTATGGAGAATTTTAATGGTTGCTCTGGCTTCGTAGTATTCAGCTATATTAGGGTTTATTGATATGGATTTGTTGGCATCTTTTAATGCCCCAACTTTATCGTTCAAAGACATTTTTGATTGAGCCCTTTTGCTGTAGGCCTCCGAATTGGTGCTATCTTGTTTGATGGCCATGTCGAAATCAACTACAGCTTCGCGGTATTTTCGTTGGAAATGTTTTACTAACCCTCTAAATAAGTATCCTCTAGAATATTTGGGATTAAGTTCAATAGACTTATTTATGTATTCAATACCTTTAAATTCATTATTCATTTGTAAGTATATGTAACCAACATTGCAGTGGGCAGTATACTCGCTCGGGTCTATTTCAATAATACGTAGGTTGTCTGAAACAGCACCGAAATAATCGTTCATTCTTCCTCTTATTTCACCCCTAAAGTATAAACCTTCTTTAAACAGTGGGGCGATTTTTAATGCTTTGTTGACAGACTCTAAAGCATCTTGATATTGCCCTTCTTGATATAAAGTCTTGCTAATTAAATAATGTGCAGCAGCACTTTCCGAATCAAATAAAAGTGCTTTATGATAGTCGGCCTTAGCGGCAGCATATTTTTTAACCTCATGATTTAGCATGCCTCTGTTTATATAGCTTAGCGTATATGTAGAGTCTATTTCAAGAGCTCGGTTAAAACTAATTATTGCTGTTTCATATGCTTTATTTTGAATCAAAAACCAACCTTTGTTGTTATGTGCCACTACATTAAGAGAATCTATCTCGAGACTTTTATCTACGTCAACCAATGCCTCTTTCATCTTGCCTATATTTACGTAGGCAACAGCTCTGTTCAAAAATGCATTCGAGTAATTTGAATCTATTCTTATTACATCAGTAAATTTTTGAATCGCACTGTCGAATTTTTCTTCATTCAAATACTCTAAACCTAAATTAAAATAAAACTCAGAAACCTGGGCTTTACTGACATTTGAAATGAAGAAGGATAATAAAAACAGTAGGTAAGTTCTAAAACGTAATGCTTTGGCAGGGTTCATTGGTTAAAAAATTGTTCTTAGTAACAAATCTATAAAAAACTTCAAGTCTTCAAATTCTAGAATTTTTCCAAGAAGAAAATTATCACATAGATAAATGCGGGTATTTTACTTCACTGGTTGTTGTATTAGTTAATTAGAACTTTAAAAGGTGATTTTTTATTGGCTGTTTTACTATAACTGTATAATTATTTTAAGGGAATATTCTCTTAACGAAAGCATTAAATGATGAAGGTAACTTTAGTAAGTTTATCATTTAGTTACTAGGAGCGTGACCGTGGGGCTGTCATTCCCCTATGACTACAAAAATGCTATTCAAAAAACCTTTTCGTAGAACTAAGTGTTATAGCACAAAAAAAGCCTCACTAAAAGTGAAGCTTTGCATTTTTGTAGTCCGTAGGGGAATCGAACCCCTCATTCTTCCGTGAAAGGGAAGCGTCTTAACCGATTGACCAACGGACCATTTGTTGTTTTCGGGAGTGCAAATGTAAGTACATTTTTTAAAATGCAAAATAATTTGTAAAAAAAATTTCAAAGGGTACCTTTGCGCTAGTTAAACATTAATTACATCCTTAAACATCACAACATGAAAATAGGAATCAATGGTTTTGGCCGTATCGGTCGTTTGGTTTTCAGGGCTGCCATCAATAACCCTAAAGTAGAAATTGTAGGAATCAACGATTTAATAGAAGTTGATTACATGGCCTACATGTTAAAATACGATTCAACTCACGGCCGTTTCAATGGCGAAGTTTCAGTTGAAGGTGGTATGTTGGTAGTAAACGGTAAAAAAATCCGTGTAACAGCCGAGAAAGATCCTGCTAACTTAAAATGGGATGAGATTGGTGCAGAGTACATTGTTGAGTCTACAGGTTTATTTTTAGAAAAAGACAAAGCCGCTTTACATATCAAGGCTGGTGCTAAACGTGTTATCATGAGCGCGCCTGCAAAAGATGATACCCCAACTTTTGTGATGGGTGTTAATAGCGATAAATATACTGCAGATATGAGTGTGGTTTCAAACGCATCTTGTACAACAAACTGCTTGGCTCCTGTAGCTAAAGTATTAAACGATAACTTTGGTATTGTAGAAGGTTTAATGACAACAGTCCACGCTGTTACTGCAACCCAAAAAACTGTTGATGGTCCATCTGCTAAAGATTGGAGAGGTGGTCGTGGTGCTTATCAAAACATCATCCCTTCATCAACAGGTGCTGCTAAAGCAGTAGGTTTAGTTATTCCTGAATTAAAAGGAAAATTAACTGGTATGAGTTTCCGTGTTCCAACTGCAAATGTTTCTGTGGTTGATTTAACTTGTCGTTTAAACAAAGGTGCAAGCTACGAAGAAATTAAAGCGGTAATGAAAAAGGCCAGCGAAAACGAATTGAAAGGCATTTTAGGATACACTGAAGATGAAGTAGTTTCAAACGATTTCTTGGGTGATGCACGTACTTCAATTTTTGATGCAAAAGCAGGTATATCATTAACTGATAACTTCGTAAAAGTTGTTAGCTGGTACGATAACGAGTGGGGTTATTCAAACAAATTGGTTGATTTAATTTGCCACATGGATACTGTAAAATAATCAGTACCCCATAACATTTAAAACCGCCTTGTCAATTATTGAAAAGGCGGTTTTTTTATTGACCTTAGTTAACTCAAAAGAAATAAATACTTGGTCTAACCCACAATGTATATCCATGATCTAATCCAGAAGAGATGACATGATTGTACGATAAATATAAATCGCTGCGTAGAATCTTTGTATCTGTAATCTCTCAAGTTCAGAAGACCAAATCCAATCCAGAAGGGATGACATGATTGTACAATAAAATATAGGGCGCTGCTAAAACCCTGAAAGGGTGACATTACACTACCCCCCAACAAAGAACATTCAACCTAACCCTGAAAGGGTGACATTATTCTTTCCCTCCAACAGATGATTAACCAAAGTAGCCATTTACAATTGCGACCTTACAATCACCTCTAGCTTCAACACCTCAGCAATTTTAAGCAGGGTATCCAATGATGGATTTCCCTTTCCACCTTCTATATTATTAATACTGCGTAAGTGCACACCACTTCTTACGGCTAAATCTTGCTGAGTAATTCCCATTAAGTCGCGTTTTTTTCTAATTACAACCGAAATTTCTGATATATCCATATTTATTATGCAATATAATACATATTAATTATTGATAAAAAGTAAAAACTAATTTTTATATGTATTATAATACACAAATTGATAAATATTCAAAAATAACTTACCTAATTTACAACACGTTATGAAATGTGAGGGTTAAGATGATAAATGTAACGTGCTAATTATCTGACTTGTTAAGTTATTTGTAGGATAAAATTTAATATCCAATCACATGTCTTCATTACGTTTTAAAGCAATTGAAAGAGTACTTAACCGTACTAGTGTTAAAGTCAATATACCATCAACGGTAGTGTCTGATTATTATAATTCGCGTGTATTTAGCGATGCTGCGATGAAAAACTTTTTAGATAAAGAAGCTTATGAGGCAGTTTGTAGCGCTATTATGCATGGCGAAAAAATAGACCGTAAGGTGGCCAATCAGGTAGCATCTGGTATGAAAAACTGGGCTATGACACACGGTGTAACACATTATACGCACTGGTTTCAGCCATTAACTGGCTCAACTGCAGAAAAACATGATGCATTTTTTGAACCAACAGAAGATGGTCGTTCTATAGAAAAGTTTGCAGGAAGTGCATTGGTTCAACAAGAGCCAGATGCATCAAGTTTTCCCAATGGTGGTTTAAGAAACACATTTGAAGCACGCGGATATACCGCATGGGATCCATCATCTCCAGCATTTATAATGGAGGGTGAGAATAGTAAAACGTTATGCATTCCAACCATTTTTGTTTCGTACACAGGTGAAGCATTAGATTATAAAGCACCATTGTTAAAAGCATTACACGCAGTTGAAAATGCTGTGGTGGATGTGTGCTCGAGTTATTTTGATAAAAATGTAACCAAGGCATTGGCAAGTTTGGGTATTGAGCAAGAATACTTTTTGGTTGATGAAGCGTTTTTTAATGCACGTCCCGATTTAATGTTAACTGGTCGTACCTTATTGGGTCATTTACCTGAAAAAGGACAACAATTGGAAGACCATTACTTTGGCACTGTTCCTCCTAGGGTATTAGACTTTATGGTTGAGTTTGAAGTAGAGTGTTACAAATTAGGTATTCCACTAAAAACACGTCACAACGAAGTTGCTCCTGGTCAGTTTGAGTGCGCACCAAATTTTGAAGAAGTAAACTTAGCCATCGATCATAATCAGCTATTAATGGATGTGATGGATAAAGTAGCTGTTAAGCACGGTTTAAAAGTATTGCTACACGAAAAACCATTTGCTGGTGTAAACGGTAGTGGCAAACACAACAACTGGAGTTTAATTACCAATACAGGAGTTAATTTGTTGGCACCGGGTAAAACACCACACACCAACTTACAGTTTTTAACATTTTTTATCAATACCATTAAAGCAGTTCATAACCATGCCGATTTATTGCGTGCAAGTATTGCATCCGCATCAAACGACCATCGTTTAGGCGCAAACGAGGCGCCACCTGCAATTATGTCGGTATTTATAGGTACACAATTAACCCAAGTTCTAGAAGAGTTGGTATCAACCAAAGCTAAAGCAGCTTTAAAAACATCAAAAACCACCATTGATATTCAAAAAATTCCTGAAATTTTATTAGATAATACAGATAGAAATAGAACATCTCCGTTTGCATTTACCGGAAATAAATTTGAGTTTCGTGCAGTAGGTTCTTCTGCAAATTCTGCAAATGCAATGATTGTTTTAAACACCATTATGGCTGAGCAATTAAAAGTGTTTAAAGCAGATGTTGACGCGCAAATTAAAAAGGGTAAAAAGAAAGAAGACGCTATTTTAGATGTATTGAAAGGATACTACACGGCCAGTAAAAAAATTCTTTTTGAAGGAAACGGTTATGGAGATGAGTGGGTGAAAGAAGCTAAAAAACGTGGATTAAGTAATGTTAAAACAACGCCTGAAGCTTTAAATGCATACATCGAACCGGCTTCAAAAAAATTATTCAGCGATAACAACATTTTTGATGTACGCGAATTGGAAGCCCGTTATGATATTATGCAAGAAAGTTATGTGAAAAAAATTGACATTGAAGCCAAAGTGATGGCACAATTAGCTACTTCACACGTTATTCCTGCTGCGGTTGAGTATCAAACAAAATTAGCTGCATGTATTTCAAGTCTTAAAACGGCAGGTGTACCAAAATCACATTATGGTGCGCAGTTTGAAATGGTTCAAACCATATCAAAGCACATCAATACCATTCATATTTATGTTCAAAAATTGGTAGCTGAAACAGAAAAGGCACATCATATTGAAAATACACACAAACGCGCATTAGCTTTCTGTCACAAAGTAAAACCATTGTTTGATGTAATAAGAAATGCAAGTGATGCGTTAGAATTTATGATTGAAGATGATTTGTGGAAGTTGCCGAAATACAGAGAGTTACTGTTTATAAAGTAAGGTAAATCATCACTCATTTTAGCTTCCCAGTAAAATACGCTTGATATTTTAAATATTTTGTGTTTATATTAGCTTAAACATTTTATACGAAATAAGTATTAAGCGTATTTAAAACCGACATTTATACAATGAAAAAAAGTAACATTATTTTCTCTTTCCTTGCTGTTATGCTAATCGCAACAATGTTCTCGTGTGGAGCTAAAAAAGGCTCTATGCAAGCGGCACGCGAGGCTTTAGCCAAAAAGGAGTATGCCGTAGCCGGTGGGAATTACAAAGCCGTATACAGCAAGACAAAAAATAAAGACGAAAAAAACGAGGCATGCTTTCAAACGGCCGAATGTTACTATATGGCCAACGACATGAAAAATGCTGAGGGTTGGTATAAAAAAACGGTTAAGGCAGATCCTAAAAATGTTGAAGCACAATTAAAATTAGCCGAAACCATTAAAGCACAAGGTCGTTTTTCTGAAGCGATAATTGAGTATAACAACTACAAAAAATTAGCTCCGGGTGATACCAAGATTGACAATAAAATTCGTGGTTGCGAATTAGCTTTAAAATGGAAAAACGAAAAAACACGTTACAAGGTTGAAAACTTAAAATCCATCAATAGCAAATGGAGTGACTTTGCTCCTATGTATTACAAAAAGGACCAACTTTATTTTACAAGTGATAGAGAAAAAGGGGCCAGTAATAAAGCCTATGGTTGGACAGCAAATTTTTTTACCGATGTATACAAAGTAAGGTATAAAATAGACCGAAAAAACCCGAATAACATTAAATACGAAACGCCTGCTTTGGTTGACAAAGACAAAGTAAATTCTCCATATAATGATGGTACTGCATCTTTCGATAGTAAAGGTGGGACTATGTATTTTACCCAATGTAATGGTAAAGATGGTAAAGGTAAATTTTGCCGCATTTGGACAGCCACTTTATCAGGCCAAGAATGGACTGATGTCAAACCTTTAGAGTTTACTTCTGATTCTTTTAATAGTGGTCATCCGTCATTAACTAAAGATAACCAAATTATGTATTTTTCTTCTGATATGCCGGGTGGCGAAGGAGGAAAAGATATTTGGTATGTAACATATAGTAAACGTAGTAAAACCTGGGGCGATCCAGTAAATCTAGGTCCTACAGTTAATACAGATAAAGACGAAGTTTATCCATTTATACACGAAGATGGAACTTTATACTTCTCTTCAAATGGACACACAGGAATTGGTGCTATGGATATTTTTTACACAACGGGCTCAACAACAGATTGGAGCACACCTGTAAATATGAAATCTCCAATCAATTCAGGTGGTGACGATTTTTCTATTGTATTATCAAAAGATAAAGAAAGTGGATATTTAGCTAGTAACCGTGAAGGTTCAAAAGGGCAAGATGATATTTGGCGTTTTTATATGGATCCGTTGGTATTTACATTAAGTGGTGTGGCACGTGATATGAAAACTAAACAATTTTTAGCTAATACTTATGTAACTTTAACTACCAGCTCTGATACGGGTAAAATTGTAATTAAAACAGATGCTGTAGGTGCTTACAAAGTAAACCTTAAACCAAAAACTGATGTGGAATTGTTTGGTTCTCATGAAGATTATTACGACAGTAAAATTGCATTCCAAACTACAAAAGGTTTAGTGGTTTCAACTGACTTGGTTCAAGACTTAGACCTTAATCCATTTGATTACGAAAATGCAATTAAGGTAGAAGGTATTTATTATGATTTGGATAAAGCCAATATTCGTCCTGATGCCGCAAGAATCTTAGATTCATTGGTAATTACATTAAATCGTTATCCTAAAGTTCGTATTGAACTAGGTTCACATACCGATTGTCGTGCTGATTCTTCATACAACGAAAACCTATCACAAAGACGTGCTGATTCTGCTGTTGCATATATCATTCGTCAAGGTATTGATTCGGCACGTTTGGTAGCTAAAGGTTATGGTGAAAGTAAATTGGTTAATGATTGTGCTTGCGAAGGCAACTACGTAAAACGTCAGTGTACTGAAGAAGAACACCAGATGAATCGTAGAACTACTGTTAAACTATTAGGCAACGATTACCGTCCTAAACCAAAAGAAGTACCTATTGATCCTAAAGCAAAACCTGGAACAACAAAACCTGGAACAAGGCCAGGAACAACACCTACACCAAGAAGGTGAAATAACAACTAAAATATTTTGAAGAAGCCCATGAGAAATCATGGGCTTTTTTTGTAAAACAGCTGTCAAAAAACTTTAAATAAATGTTGTTTTTATGTAAAATAAACTTAACTTAGTGTTATCAAAAAACATGGTTAAACATGTTTAAAGGTAATAATAATACAAACAAATTATACCTCAATTACACTACATTTTAAGGACGGCTTCGCAAAAAGTCGTCCTTTTGTTTTATAATAATAGTAATACGTTTACGTTACATTTTTACGTGTTTTTCTATTAGCTTTGAAGGTATATGCGAGTATTAATCCTTTTGTTTTTATGTTGTTTTTTTACAAGTGTTTTCGCACAAACAACCACTGTAACTCCTACTGATATTGAGATACAAAAGGCTGATGTGTTTTTTTTGAGTAAAAAGTATAACTCGGCAGCAACACTTTACAAAAAAATATATAGTAAAGTAAAAGATGAAGAACAACAAGCAACCATCAATTTTAAAATAGCCGAGAGTTACAGATTAAGCAATAACTTTAAACAAGCGTTTGAGTGGTACGAAAAATTGGTAAATACAAAATACCCTGATCCTAAAATTTTGTACTCGTATGGTTTATTATTAAAAAACTATGAACGATATAGTGATGCTGCTCGTCAGTTTAATGATTATTTATTTGAAATGCCTGGAGATGCAGCTGCTTTAAGAGAGATTGAGGCTTGTAAGGTTGCAGGTGAATGGAAATTAAATCCACAAAAATTTTCCGTAGAGAATGTTAAATTGTTAAACACTGAATTTAGCGATTACGCTCCTTTTTTATCTGATGGTAAAATAACATGGAGTTCTTCAAGAACCGAGGCTACCGGTAATATCATTTTTGAATGGACCGGACAAAAATGTGCTGATATTTTTGAGTCGAATGTAAATGGTAACTCGTTTGGATCTGTTGTAAAACCTAACGGACTAATTAATAGTAACTACAACGAAGGAGTGGCATGGGTAGATAGCACCAATTCAATCATGTATTTTACACAATGTAATGGTACAGATGGCAAAGGTTTAAATTGCAAAATTTATGTAAGCTACAAACAAAATAACCAATGGAGCGCGCCACAAGTATTACCTTTTTGCAGTGATAGTTTTAGTGTAGGTCATCCTGCTTTTACTGCCGATTTGAAACGGTTGTATTTTGCTAGCAACATGCCAGGAAGCTTGGGTGAAAAAGATATTTATTACATTAACCATAATCCCGTAACAGGTAAATGGGGAGTACCTGTAAATTTAGGTTCAAATGTAAATACCACAGAAGACGATATGTTCCCTGCTATTAACCCCGATGGGAAAATATATTTTGCCAGTAAAGGCCATTTTGGTATGGGCGGTTTAGATTTGTTTTATACCAAAGATTCGGTGGGTGGATTTACCAAAGCTGTTAATCTTAGAAGCCCTATAAACAGTGGTGCCGATGATTTTGGAATTACGTTTGGCGGCAATCAAACCGACCTCTCAAAACCATTTGCGTATTACACCAGTAACCGCGAGGGAGGTGTGGGGGATGATGACATATACAGCATCAATGTTAAACCATTTATTTTTTTAGTAAAAGGTAAAGTAATCAATCAAGAGGATAATACACCTTTGGCTAATGCCGAGGTATCTGCAGTAATATCAAGCATGCCTGCACAAAAAGTTAAAACAGATGGTAAGGGTAATTTTGTGAGCGAATTGGCCTTGAATCAAAATATAGAATTAAGTGCCGTAAAAGAGAAGTTTTTTAAGAGTAGAATACTAGCTGTTTCATCTCATAATATTAAAGCTGATACAACAATAGAATTAACTTTATACTTAAATCCAATACCTGACGAGGGGGTAGAGTTTACTTTACAAGGGATTTATTATGATTTAGATAAAGCAGATATTAGGCCCGAAGCGGCACGTGTATTGGATTCTTTGGTGTTGATTTTAAACAATAATCCAACGATTACTATTGAGTTGGCTTCTCATACGGATAGTCGCTCAGACGAAAATTATAATCTTAAATTAAGTCAAAAACGTGCGCAAAGTTGCGTTGATTATTTACTTAAAAAGGGAATTACAAAAGCCCGTTTAACAGCCGTTGGTTATGGCGAAAGTAAATTAATAAACGATTGTGCCGATGGTGTTGATTGTAGTGAGGAACAACATCAGGAAAACAGAAGAACAACGTTTAGGGTGTTAAGCACAGATTATAAAGGCAAGTAGCATTATTTGTTTTGCTGTTTAACCCATACAGCAATTTCGTTTGCTACATATTCGGGTACATTGTTTGGTTTGTTATATTCTGTTGGTTTGGAAATACCTTCACCTTCCAATAGCAAATGGTTAAGTTTTGGATACGATATAAATGTTGCGCAACAACTTTTTTGCATGGCTTTTTTCCATAGTTCAAATTCACTCATAGGCACTTGATAATCTCTTTCACCTTGAATAAATAAAGCGGGTTTTTTATACAAAACAGCATGTAATTTTTCAGGTCCGTTGGCCATCATATCTTTTACATAAGGCATGGTTAAACCAGGTATCATTGAGTCTTTATTAATTTGGGTCGATAATACATTTCGTTTCATATATTCAGCCTTTTTAATCAATACATCATAAGCCTGTGTTGATGCACTATCAGGCAAAAACTGTTTCAAGTACTCGAACTGATAAGCCATTAAATCAATTACATTACCATAGTTACCGGCCAAACTGATTACGCCTTTAATTTTAGGGCATGCCTGAATAAAATAGGGCAACATAAAACCGCCTTGGCTGTGGCCTGCAACAAATATTTGTTTAGGGTTGATGCGTTTGTCTGCAGAGAAATGCGCTAAAATGTTTTTTACATCTTCCACATACTCTTGGTACAATAAAAAATCACTCAGATTTTTAATGCCTTTTAAATTTTCTGGATTGGCTGTTCTCTTATCATACCGATACACGGCAACTCCTTGCGCTGCCAGTGCCCAAGCAATGTCGGTGTAGGGTTTATTGGGTCCAACTGTACCGTCTTTGTCAGTTCCACCACTACCGCCAACAATAATTACCAATGGCACATTTACCTTGCCTTTGGGTAAACTTAAAACACCTTCACTACTTACACCTTTTGTAGGAACAGCAAATTTTATTTCAATAAAATTAAGTGTATTAATGTATTCTGGCGGAGTATATTTAAGTTTAGTATTTAAAAAATACATCCCAGATAATTCGCCATTATTATTATTGATGGTAAGTTTGAACAAGAAACTCTTTTTTGCGAAATCAATTTTAGTTTCTGTAATACTAAAAGAATCTTTTTGATTAACAACTGTTTCGTTGATGTGTTGAAGCGAATCGTAATTTTCAATTAACCCATTCCAAGTCATGTCCAATCGGTCAGCATCCATATATCTTTTCATGGTAGCATCTTGCATGTTGTAAACCTTATCAAACTGTTGGTTTTTAAAATAGGTTAGTACGTTTTGGGTAATTTCAGAGGCTTTGTTTTGAGCAAAGGTTACGGTACTCATCAACTCCCATAATAAAAATAATAGGCTTGTTTGTTTCAAAAAATGCATGCCGCAAGATGTTAAATTTAGCTTGACTAACCAAAATACAATTCATTTGGACAATACTTGTTTAATTAATTGTTTATCCTAAATTGTTTGATTAAGATTTGTTTATGAAATACATTGTTTTTTTAATAATGGTGTTAATGCTTTTTTCTTTCACAGATAAAGGAAAGCATTGGTACAACACCATATACTACTACAGCAGATATCAAACCAGCGATTGTAAGTTTAATGGAAAGTACCGTTCGTATTATCGCAGCGGAAAGAAAAAATCGGAAGGTTATTTTAAAAACAACTACCGCAGCGGAAATTGGAAAGTGTGGGATGAGAAAGGAAACTTGATTATAGCGCGTAATTACAGTTCTCCTTTTGAGTTTACCGTTGTGGAATCGAAAGGTAAAAACCCAACATCTGATTACAAACTGAAGCGTGATAGCGATGGGCTTTACAAGCATTTTAGGTTTACGGCAGACAGTGTTTTGGCAGCAGGAAGAATTTGGCGTTTAATTGAGCCGACATTTAATCGTGTTTTGTTTGATAACAATGACCTGTATAACCTCTTGCAAAATGCAGTAATTAGCCACAGTGTTAAAGCTTACGCTAACGATAGCTGTTATGGTGAACAGGATTTTATAACCACAGATACATCACAGCTTAACATCATTGCATTTAAAACCATGGAAGATTGGATTATAGATAAAGAACGTTTGGTGCTTGAGTATTATCCGATAGCTGTTTGTCCGGTTGCAGTTAATAAAAGCAATGATACGATAGATTTATACTGGATTATAGTGGACGACATCAGAAAAAACTTGTTTGCCAACAAATTACACATTAACATCAAAAACATTGAAGTAAATAACTTAGACGACCACTTTTTTCTTCATAATTATCATGGAAAAATTGTTCGTCAGCTTGCTTTCGAAGACTACACCCATCCACTTAATAAATTCGATCCAGTGAGTGATGCGTTACGTATTGATCTAAACATAATAGAAAACGAACATGACATTTGGCTTGCTTATTTTAATAGATAATGAACGGTAAAAATAAAAAAGCGACCTTAAGTTAATCAAGGTCGCTTTTTTGTTATGTAGGTTAACTAAACTTAGTTTAAAACTTCTTTAACATCTACGAATGGTAGGTTAAAGGCATCAGCAACACCTTTATATACTACTTTACCATCTACAACGTTTAAGCCTAACTCTAACTCTTTATTATCGGCACAAGCTTTCTTCCAGCCTTTGTTTGCTAATTGTAAAGCATATGGTAAGGTTGCGTTAGTTAATGCCAATGTTGATGTATAAGGAACTGCACCAGGCATGTTAGCTACGCAGTAGTGAATTACATTATCAACTACATAAATAGGATCTTGGTGAGTGGTAGCTTTTGAAGTTTCAAAACAACCACCTTGATCAATAGCCACGTCAACCATAACCGTACCCGGACGCATGGTATTTAACATGTCTCTGGTTATTAACGAAGGTGCTTTTGCACCCGGAATTAATACTGCACCAACAATTAAATCAGAAGTTTTAATGGCTTCGCGAATGTTGTACTCGTTAGAGTAAACAGTTTTAACGTTAGCCGGTAAAAGATCATCTAGCTGACGTAAACGTGGTAAAGAAATATCCATTAAAGTAACATCAGCACCTAAACCCGCAGCCATTTTAGCAGCTTGTGTTCCCACAATACCACCACCAAGTACCAATACTGATGCAGGACGAACACCTGGAACGCCACCTAACAAAATACCACGTCCACCCATTGGTTTCTCAAGATATTTGGCACCTTCTTGTATACTCATACGGCCTGCAACTTCACTCATTGGAGTCAATAATGGCAAGCTGCGGTCTGTTTTTTCTACTGTTTCGTATGCCACACAAACTGCTTTACTTTTAATCATTGCAGTTGTTAAAGGCTCGTGCGAAGCAAAATGGAAATAAGTAAACAACAACTGACCTTCCTTGATTAAAGGATATTCTTGTTCAATTGGTTCTTTTACTTTTATGATCATTTCAGACTTTGCATACACATCTTCAATAGTTGGTAAGATGGTAGCACCTGCTGTTACGTATTCTTCATCTTTAATACCACTGCCATTGCCTGCAGTAGTCTGAACAAATAATTGGTGACCTGCTTTTACCAATGCCGAAACGCCTGCAGGTGTTAAACCTACGCGATTTTCGTTGTTCTTAATTTCTTTAGGAACTCCTATAATCATAATAATATGTTTTTTTAAAAGGTGAGCAAAAGTAATACTCTAATACATAAAACAAAACGCCCCGCAAAAATGTGCGAGGCGTTTGTGTATGATAATTGTCTTTTTTTACACTTAGTTGTTATTTCTAACTGGAGAAATTGGTTCTGGTGTGTTAACTAAAACTTCACCTTTTATACTTAAAATAATATCTGCTCCGGCATTAGACTTAACCGTTATAACCTTATGAAATGCCCCAGGACGACCATAAGAGTTGTATGCAGCTTTAATGGTAGCCTTTTTGCCTGGCATTATCGGTTCTTTTGGCCACTCAGGAGTGGTACAACCACAACTAGCTTGCACTGTGCTTAAAATTAATGGTGTTTTACCTGTATTTTCAAATAAAAACGAGTAGGTGGCTAATGTCCCTTCTTTTATTTTGCCGAAATTATGTTCAATTTTTTCAAATTTAATAACCGGCATAGTATCGTTTGCACTGGTTTGGGCATTTACTCCCAAAGCAATAAACAATACCACTAACATTGCGAATATTTTTTTCATATATATAAAATAACCTGCAGGTAGAATACCTGCAGGTTTAAGTTAAGTTTTAAGTTTAATTAGTTAGCTGGAGCAGGGGTTGCTGCAGGAGCTGCACCACCCTTAACGTCACCTTTTAGCGTCAATGTCACCATATCGCGACTTGCATTTGAAGTAACAGTAACTGTTTTCATGAAAGGACCAGGGCTTGCAGCATTGTATGTTGCTTTGATGAAACCTTTTTTACCAGGTGCGATTTTTTCTTTTGTAAATTCAGGAGTAGTACAACCGCAACTTGCCGCAGCGTTAAAAATAATTAAATCTGATTTGCCTGTGTTTGTTACCACAAATGTATATGTGGCGGGTACACTTTGAGGGATTACACCAAAGTCGTGAGTTTCTTTTTCAAATGTGATTACAGGAACATTTTTGTCAACCGGCTTTTGTGGAGCAACGGTTTGAGAATTTGAAACCAATGCAGCGCTAACGGCTACAAATGCGGTAATTATTAGTTTTTTCATGTTGTATTATTTGTTTTTACTTTTTAATATTTCAAAAACTGTTCCAAAAAGAGAAGCACTCGAAATGGAACCTCGAATTTACACAAGCTATTTGTAAATGCAAACCTTTTACCCTTAAAATAAACTTAACACTAAAATGGCGAGTTATTAAAGTCATTTTGTAGGCTCATTCAATGGTTATATATTTGGCCACTTATTGCATGTAACCGTATGGGAAAATCAAACCAAGCAAAATTTAACGCAGAAGAGTTTAAAGCTTCAGTTATAAATGATTATGTAATAGCCTACCGCAGTCGTCAGGCAAGTTTGTTGGGTCGTAAAGAGGTGCTTACTGGAAAAGCCAAGTTTGGTATTTTTGGTGATGGCAAAGAATTGCCACAATTAGCTATGGCTAAGGCTTTTAAAGATGGAGATTTTCGTAGTGGATATTACCGCGACCAAACTTTTATGATGGCAATAGGTCAACATTCTGTTCAGGAATTTTTTGCCCAATTGTATGCTCATACAGATGTGGAAGCCGAACCGGCAAGTGCTGGACGTATGATGAATGGTCACTTTGGCACACGCAGTTTAAATGATGACGGAACTTGGAAGGCGTTAAAAAATCAAAAAAACTCATCAAGTGATATTTCGCCAACTGCCGGACAAATGCTGCGTTTAGTGGGTTTGGCTCATGCCAGTAAATACTACCGTCAAAATGCAGCTATTATTGGCGAAAACTTATTTAGTGATAACGGAAATGAAGTGGCTTGGGGTACCATTGGCAACGCATCTTCAAGCGAAGGTCACTTTTTTGAAGCTATAAACGCAGCAGGTGTATTGCAAATACCAATGGTAATTTCTGTTTGGGATGATGGTTACGGAATTTCAGTTCCTGCAAAATATCAAACCACAAAAGAGAATATCTCTGAAATTTTAAAAGGTTTTCAACGTGATGATAAAGGTAATGGATTCGAAATCATTGTGGCCAAAGGCTGGAATTATGCCGAGTTGGTTGCTGCCTACGAAAAAGCAAGTAAAATCGCCCGCGAAGAACACGTGCCTGTTTTGGTTCACGTTACAGAATTAACACAACCTCAAGGTCACTCTACTTCGGGTTCGCATGAGCGTTACAAAAGTAAAGAGCGTTTAGATTGGGAGCAACAGTTTGATTGTGTAGAGAAATTTCGTGAATTTATTATTGATAACAGTATAGCCACAAACGAAGAAATTGAGGCAATAGAGATTGAAGCAAAATCGCATGTCAACAATGCTAAAAAAGCAGCATGGGAAGCCTACTTATCGCCAATAAAAAATGAAGTAAAACAATGTGTTGCTTTATTAGAACAACTAGCAAGTACATCGGGTAAAAACGAAATTGCAAATATTGCTAACGAGTTATTGAGTATTGGCGAACCTATCCGTAAAGATATTGGTGTTGCTATAAATAAAGCTTTACGTATAACCTATGGAAATGATTCGAGCGAACGTAATGCACTGATACAATTCAAAGTTAATTTTAAAGAAATAAATGCAGATAGATACAATAGCTACCTATTTAGTGAAAGTGCCGAAGCTGCCTTAAAGGTAACTGAAGTAAAACCTGTTTTTAGCGATGACAGTAAAGTGGTGGATGGACGTGAAGTAATGCAAGCGTTTTTCGATTTAGCCATAACCCGCGATTCACGTGTATTTGCTTTTGGTGAGGATGTTGGAAAAATTGGTGACGTAAACCAAGGTTT
>JBFYQC010000066.1:0-13078 GCA_041302975.1 Bacteroidota bacterium | reverse complement strand
CTGTTTCAATTAAATATTTACAGGCCTGTGCAATGCGCATGTCATTTAAATATTCTACAAATTTTTTCTTGTTGCGTTTTTTAAATAATCGACAAAAAGATTGTGGCGTTAAATTAGCAAGCTCTGCTACTTGATTTAATGAAATAGGTTGCTTGAAATTTTCATGTACATATTTATAAACACTGGCAAGCCTGTCAGCACCATCTTTACTCACTGGTTTTGTATAACCTTCGGTAGTGATGAGTTCGTTGTCTTTGGCGGTAGAAATTAAATGAAGCACTTCAAATAAACCAATAACGCGCTCAAAATCTTTTTGAGCAACCATCTTCTCTAATTTGGCACTAATTTTTTTTCTGGTATCATCACCAATTTTAATGCCTCGTTTCGCTTTTTCAAATAAAGCTTTAATATTACTGGCTTCGTCTAACTCGTAAAAATCAGACCCAAACAAGTTTTTATTAAAATAAACGACAATGGCTTTGGCCTTGTGATTTTGCTGTCCATTGTAGTAGGTTTCATCGTTTAACCATACATGCGGAAGGTTTTCGCCAATAAAAACCATATCATCTTCTTTGAATGGCTCTATCTTATCTCCAATAATGCGCTTTCCATGACTCTCTTTTACCCATACGAGCTCTAACTCTGGGTGCGCATGAAAAGGAGCCATAAATTGAGGCTCATCCCTTTCAAGCACCGAAATGTAACTATTGGGGCTTTGTGTTATCTGTGTTTGAAGCAGTTTCATATAAAAGGTTTTCAGTGTTATGCATTGAAAATTATCCTTACCAGCAAATCGTAGTTAAATCTACCTCAATTTTAACAAAAAAAGATAATAAAAATTAACTATAAACTCCTTAATATTAACATACCCCAAAATACATTTAACAATTCGTATCATTTATTTTTATGAATTTGTGCTTGTTGGGTAACATTTATTTCACTTTTTGACGTTTACTATTAAACTGTACTTAAATCATGATGCGGAGACTGTTGTTGGTATTTGGTTTTATTGTTCTTGCACTTGCCTCGATGGGTCAGGAGGTATTTGAGGCGCCAAAATGCGGTGCTGATGCCTACCAGCAATTGCTGCGAAAAGACCCTATGTATGTGTCTAGAGAAAATGTGATGAATGAAAAAATTAGAGCCTGGGTGTTACAAGCTGCAGGGCAGCGTAGCATTAAAATTGCTGAAAATAACATAGGAACCAATAATGTGGTGGTTGCGCCCATGTCTGTTCCAGTTGTTACTATACCCGTCGTATTTCATATTGTCAATCAAAACGCTGCAACCATCACCGATCAAATGATTATTGATGCAGTTGCAGATTTAAATAAAGCATTTGCGCATCTGGGTGTATATGGCACCGACCCTAAAGGTGTTGATACACGTATACAATTTTGTTTGGCTTCAAGAACACCTGATGGTGGGAAAACAAATGGTATTGAACGGATCAATAGTTACTATCAAAATATAGATGTTGAATTAGAAGGAGGTGTACTTGGTGCGCTCTCTAATTGGAATCCATCTAAGTATGCCAATATCTGGTTGGTGAATTCTATTCAGGGCGAAATACAACCCAGTGTTTTTGAATGTGGTAAATGGGAGCGTATGGGCTATGGTGGTTACGCTGGTCCTGGAAGTGGACTTGTGGTAAGCAGTTTGAGTACACCACTTGTTGCACATGAAATGGGGCATTACTTATCACTACTACATACTTTTCAGGGCACTAATTGTTTAAACAATGATTGTACCACTGATGGTGACTTGGTTTGTGATACGCCGCCAGATAGAAGTATAAAGGGATCGTCATGTACTTCGCCAGAAAACTCCTGCAACACTGATACTATTTCTGGTCCATTCACTACCGATGAGCCAGATAATATTTCAAATTTTATGGACTATGGAAGTCCTTGTCCATCTGTGTTTACGCAAGGTCAAGCAGACCGCATGATGGCCTTTTTAAATTTATTTAATGGCGGAAGTTTATTAACCAGTGATGGTTGTGCTGCACCTTGTTCAGATAACGTAGTAGCTAGTTTTAATTTTGACGCCAACCCACATCCAGTTGTTGGGAGTGCCGTAAATTTTATAAATACAAGTGCAGGCGCACTTACTTATGAATGGTATTTAGATGGCACACTTGTTAGTACCGCAAATAATTATTCAAATACTTTTTCGGCTACAGGAACGTATAAAATAGTTTTAAAAGCACTAACGGCTACAGCAGGTTGTTATAGCACTTACACAGCTAATGTTATTGTAAACTGTGGCGTAGATGCAAGATTTTCTCCAGATAAAAGAATTATTGCATCTGCAGGTGGGGTATATAAAGATCCTATAACTTTTATCAATAAATCATATGGCGCTACAACATACAACTGGTATGTATCTGATGAATTAGGCGCCAACGAACAAATGGTATCTACCAGTACAGATTTATTATACGATTTTTTAAAGCCCGGAAACTATACCATACGACTTGTAGCAAGTGCAGGTGCTTGTAGTAGTAATTCACCAACATATAATTTGCAAGTAAACAATCCGGCAGCTGATGGGCAAATTAATATTTACAGTGTAAATTGTTATAAAAACGACAGTATTCGGGTTGTGTTTGGTGTACGTAATAACGGCTACGATACTATACCAGCAGGTGTTTCTGTTAATTTTTATGATCGTTACCCATCTGTTGCTGGTCCTATAAAAATGCTCAATAGCTTTGCAACCGATCAAGCTATATTAGGTAAGTGCGAAAAAGTATATACCCATATTGTAAAAGCACCACGTTCAAATTTAGATTCCATTACACTAGTATTTGATGAAGAAAATATTGTATCAGAATTAAATGAGGGCAACAACAGTTCAAGTAGAAAAGATTTTAAATTCAGGTTATTTGTATTGCCAAACGATACAACGGTATTTGTAAATACAACCTTAGTTATTAAAGACAGTTCGGCACCAGATAAAATTTCTTCTATTACATGGACTTCTAGTAAAGGATCTTTAAGTTGCACGGGTTGTTCAAATCCTGTATTGTCTGTAATTGATACAACTGTCGTTAAAGCAAGTGCTATCAGTGTTTTTGGTTGTGAAGATTCAACATTTGCCAATATTAAAGTGTTTCCAGTAGATCTTTCTATAAGTAATCTAACTGTTCGATGTTATAAAACTGACAGCTTACAAATAACGAGTACTATTTGTTTAGACAACCATTACACAAGTTTATATAAGCCTACTCAAATACGCTATTTTGATAGCGATAGCACACTACCAACAAGTAAGTTTTTAGGTGCTGGATGGATTGGAACTGGTCAATCATTTGCTGGTAACTGTGCAACAATTACGCATGTTGTACGCAATCAAAATGTAACAAACGTTGTTGCTTATTTAAATAGTGGGCTTGTGCCATTTGAAACGAATAGCGCAAATAATAAAGTGAGTATAGCGTATGTCCCTTTTTCAATTCGATTTAATCCTACACAAATAGATGTGTATAGAGGTGAACCCACAACGCTGCAGCCAATTAATAGTGGCGATAAAGCAACAACAATTGTTTGGACACCACCTGCAGGACTTAGTTGTACGGGTTGCTTGACGCCAGTATTAACAACAAACACCAATACGTTATTAAAGATTGTTGGCACTACAGCACTCTTTTGTAAAGACTCTGCCACCTTGCAAGTAAATGCATACTACAGATCGCATATTGCATTACCCAATGCATTTTCACCCAACGGCGATGGCTTAAATGATGTGTTTTATGTAATTGCTGGTAAAGATGTAAAACAGGTTAAACAGTTTCAGGTATTTAATAGGTGGGGTCAAAAAATGTTTGAAAAAACAAACGGTAAAACCAATGACATCAATTTTGGATGGAATGGGTATTACAATGGTCAGCTAGCAGCACAGGGTACTTATGTGTATCAAATTGTTATTGAACTACTAAGTGGAGCATTGGAAGTTCATAAAGGTAATATTAGCGTTATAAGATAAGTAACATGAAAAAAATTAGTTTAATTATATGCTTGTTACTTGTACAGTGGTATTCCTATGCACAAGACCCGCATTTCTCTCAATTTTTTGCATCTCCATTAACGATTAATCCTGCTAATACTGGAAATTTTAGTGGATCGTTAAGAGCAGCATTAAATAGTAGAACGCAATTGCCTGAATTTAATAATGCCTACGCAACAAAAACATTATCGTTGGATGCTCCTATTTTTAAAAAGTATATTAAAGAAGATGATAAACTAAGTGTGGGGGTATTAATTTTATCGGATCAGAGCGGCAATAAATTACTCAACGATAATAATATTGCAGCATCTGTAAGTTATAGTAAAGCACTTGATGAAAACGCTAACCATTCTATTGCTGTTGGTTTTCAGGCCAATTACAGCATGTACCGCTTTGATCCACTAAAAGCAAATTTTGAGGATCAACTCACGGCTGGAGGTTTTACCGGCTCTTCCGCAGAATTAATTTTAGGAAATAACTTTACCAAAAACACAACCGATATTAATGCCGGAATTTTATATACAGGATCAACTTCCGATAATAATATATTTTATGTAGGTGCTTCTTATTATCATTTTGCAAAACCTACCGTAGGCTTTATTTCACCTAGTTATTTTACAAACAGTAGAATTAATATGCATGGCGGTGCTTATTTTTCTTTATCAAATGCCGCGTCATTACATACCAGTTTCCAATATCAAAAACAAGGCCAGGCAAACGAATTAATTGTTGGCGGCGCCCTCAGTTATTATTTAGGATCAGATAGTGGGATAGAACTGTATGCAGGAATTTGGAGCCGAATAAAAGAATGCATGATACCCTATGTTGGACTTGAATGGAATCATATGAGAGCTGGATTTACCTATGATGTAGGTGGCACAAATACGATCGCCTCCTCCAAATCTTATCAGTCTTCAGAGATTTCACTCATTTATATTTTGGATAACAAAAGCAAAGCCTTTAAGCTAAAGTGTCCTAAGTTCTAAACTATTTTACAAATAAACTAACAATAAAGTAAGTGATAGCAGCAAGTGTAGCACTTACTGGAATGGTAAGTACCCAAGCCCACAATAAATTGGTGGTAACACCCCATCTAACAGCACTTAAACGCTTGGTGGCACCTACTCCAATAATAGAACCAGTAATGGTATGCGTGGTTGAAACGGGGATACCCATTTGACCTGTAAAAAATAAGGTAAAGGCACCAGCAGTTTCTGCAGCAACACCTTCTAGTGGCGTTACTTTGGTGATTTTAGAGCCCATTGTTTTTACAATTTTCCAACCACCACTCATGGTACCTAGTCCAATAGCTAAATAACAGGCAACGGGCACCCAACTTGGTAATTGACCAAAATCTTGAATGCTTCCACTGGCAATTAAAGCAGCACCAATAATACCCATTACTTTTTGAGCATCGTTGCCGCCATGACCAATACTAAATGCAGCTGAACTAAAAAGCTGTAATTTTTTAAACATGTTGCCTACGGTTAAAGCAGTAGGCGTTTTTATTTTTTCTACGTAGAGGTAGATTAATATAAAGATGAGTGATGAAATTAAAATTCCGTATACAATTATTGAATTATCTGCTTTGTCAATTTCTGAAGCAAATGATTTTTCAATATTAAAGCCCTTAATTTTCTTCTTGACTTTATCTATGTTCTGTGGCCTAATTGGATAAATAGCGTTTACTGCTGTTATTGCAGAGTCCATAGAAATTTCACCAGCTAGGTAAAGTTTTAATGGCTCTTTGTATCCTTCCGTTTTATCTTTTGCAATATCATATTCGGCTTTAATTGCTTTGTCTGATGGTGCTTTAGACTCCAATACTAAGTAATCATTTGCGTTTCTTACTGCGTCTTTTAATTTACTTGTTGCAGCACTTTTTAACCAGCCACTATCATTTGCTGTCTTAGCAATTGCATTGGCAGTATTGTTATCGTAATCATCTACAAGTGGTTTGATATGATTGTAATAAACAGTTGCTTTATCTAATTTTTCTTGGTTTAGTGAAAGCTTTGCGAGAAGACTACTGTCATTTTTTTTGACCTCAAGCTCTTCTTTGATGCTTGCCACCTCCTTTTTATATTTGTCTATTCCATAAAACTTTTGAACGTTTTCGTTCATTTTATTGTTTTCGAAATTGTCAAATAATACAGCTGTACCAAGTGTTACAGCAATAATAATGGCTATTCGGATCCAAATATTACGCATGATGGTAACCAATGTAATAAATACAGATATCACAATGCCTATAATGGGCGCTAAAAATATAAATAGTACCGTCATTAAAATGGTATGGCTATCTACTATTTTTGCCCATGGATAATTGATGCCTTTTACCATAAGCGCATGTGCAATAGCAGCCCCAGCAAATCCACCAATAAGTGTATGGGAAGAAGAGGATGGGATACCATACCACCATGTGAGTAGATTCCAGAAAATAGCTGCTAATAAACCAGAAAAAATAACCGGCAGTGTAATAAAATCTTTGTAAACTGTTTTGCTAATAGAATTGGCAACAGCATGATCTTTAAAAATAAAATAAGCAACTGTATTAAATAATGCAGCCCATAAAACTGCCTGAAAAGGCGTTAGTACTTTTGTAGAAACGACTGTTGCAATTGAATTTGCTGCGTCATGAAAACCATTGATATAGTCAAAAATTAGCGCAAGCGCTATAATGATAATTAATAAACTCATTATAATGTGGATTAAGCGTACTTGATAATAATCGATTCAATTACGTTAGAAACGTCTTCGATTTTATCAGTAGCAATTTCTAATACTTGATAAATCTCTCTCTTTTTGATAATAGTTTTAAAATCATTTTCTTGTTCAAATAATTTTTCGATACTCATATCAAAAACGTCATCTGCTTGATTTTCGATGCTGTTAACTTTGATCATTGCATCTGTCATGCCTTTGATATTTTTCATATCACGAAGGCCCAAAACCGCTTTTTTAGTTTCTATGGTTCCTTGTAAAATAAGCTCTGTTAATTTATGAATACCTAAATCGTTCGGATTGATTTTATAAAAATTGATCTTTTTTGCAGAAGCATAAATATAATCTGCAATATCATCTAGTGAGGTAGCTAAATAGTGAATGTCTTCTCTATCAAATGGAGTAATAAAGTTTCTACCTAGTTCTGTAAAAATATTATGGGTTAAATCGTCGTTGGTATGTTCTAATGTTTCTATTTGTGCTAAAATACTTGCTCTTTTATCCGCATCAGCTTCGTTAACCATTTCTTTGAGCTTGATACCCATTTGGTGAACATGTTCCGCTACTTCTTCAAATAATTGATAAAATACGCGGTCTTTTGGAAGGAATACTTTGAAAATAGAATTAAAGTCCATGATTGATTTTTTTGTTTACAAATAACATATCAAAGGTGAGAAAATCTAGTGCCCACCCTCAATTAGCAATATTATCAAATTGTTAATTAACATAAGTGTCTGATATTCAATGTGTTAAAATATTTTTTACCATCCTCAGACCACTTGGTAACAATTCCGTAACATTCGGGTAACAATTTGTTAATATAGGATTTACAATTTTGCGTCTGTAGTTAACAAAAAGATAATACATGACATCTACCAAATCTATGTTTAAAGCCACTATCCTTGTTGCTTTTGTACTAGTTCTAGCCAGTAATAATTTAGCAGCACAAACAAAGCCTGCACCCAAACAATGGTTTGAGTCGATTCAGTTGAGGGGTTATTTACAGGTTAGGTATAACCGTCTATTAGAGACAAATCCACTCTTGAAATGTGACCAATGTGATAAAAGTTGGGGTGAGAATGGTGGATTTTTTATTCGTCGAGCACGTATGATATTTAGTGGTCAGGTAAATGAGCGAGTTTATTTTTATATACAACCAGATTTAGCGAGTAGTCCTTCTTCAACAGCTGGTAATTTTGCTCAAATACGCGATGCGTATGCAGATATCGGATTGACGGCTAATAATGAATATAGAATAAGAGTGGGGCAAAGTAAAGTGCCTTTTGGTTTTGAAAATATGCAGTCTAGTCAGAATAGATTGCCATTAGATAGAAATGATGCATTAAATAGCTCGGTTTCAAATGAAAGAGATTTAGGGGCATTCTTTTATTGGGCACCCGCTAAAACACGAAAGTTGTTTTCTAGTTTGGTAAGTGATGGTTTAAAAGGTTCGGGCGACTATGGTGTTTTTGCGTTTGGTTTATACAATGGCCAAACAGCAAACAGGCCAGAAGCCAACAATAAAGCACACGCTGTTGTTCGTTTATCCTATCCGTTTGAAATTAAAAATCAAATTATTGAAACTAGTATTCAGGCGTATAAAGGAGAATATGTTTTAACCGCCGACCAATTAAGTACCAATGTGAAAATAAATAAAACCAAAGGCTATACTGATGAAAGGGTAGCCGCATCATTTATACTATATCCAAAACCTTTTGGAATACAGGCAGAATACAATATTGGTAGAGGTCCTCAATTTAATAAACTCACTGACTCTATTGAAGTAACGAACTTAAGAGGTGGTTATATAACGGCTTCTTTCAAGAAAAATGTTGGCAAACAAGTAATCATACCTTTTAGCAGGTATCAGTATTATAACGGCGGTAAAAAGCACGAATTAGATGCTAGGGCTTATGAGGTAAAGGAGTTTGAAGTGGGAATAGAATGGCAGCCACATAAAAATTTTGAACTAGTTACGATGTATACTATTTCAAATAGAAGATTCGAAGACTTTAAGCTAAAAAATAATTTACAAAAGGGTAGCCTTTTAAGAATACAAGCGCAAATAAACTTCTAATAAAAAGCCTCCCAATTGGGAGGCTTTTTATTGGTATAACCTTACCCAATCAACTGTCATGTTTATCGGGAGCTCTTTTAAATTGGTGACTTTACCAGGCCAGCTACCTTCTAATTGCTGATCAATAATTAAGTAAAAGGGTTGGTCAAAAGGCCATTGATACGTATTACCATCTGCAATTTTAGGATAGGTAATGGTTTCAATGCCATTAATGGCGTACACTAATTTATCGGGGTACCAACTTACGCTATAGGTGTTATAACCGGTCGGGTCAATTTTTCCGGTATTATATTTTTTAGGCGTTTCTTGTTTTAATGTGATAGTAGCATGATTGTGTGTTGTTTGATAAGCAAAACTATCATGGTTTAACCTTTCCATAATATCCATTTCTCCATTGTTTTGATTTGGATAAATATCTTTTTCGGAAAGCATCCAAATGGCAGGCCATGCACCATGCGCAGGATCTAATTTCGCTCGCACTTCGATGCGTCCATATTGAAATGCAAATTTATTGTAACTATAAATTCCGCCGGTTAGCATGGGTCTAGGATCGCCATTGATGGTATCATTATTTACGATACCTCTTAATAAAATATTTTCTGCGTCAAATTGTACAACACGATCATCGGTGTCAGTGATATATCTAAAACAGCCCGTATTGTCTCTCCATTTTTCTTTGGGCATTTTCCATTTTGGTGTAGAAAATAAACCAATTTTACTCCAACGTGTTGTATCTAAATAACCTTTATTGAAATTATCTTCCCATACCAACTCCCAGTTAGTTTGTTCATTTCTTCTTTCTGGTTTTTGTATAAAAATATATCCATCATTTTTATTGGAGTGCTTTAAGTTTATTACTTCTTGTATCACACGCATCCATGGATCTTCAGCGCTGTTGCTAATTTCTCCACTATTATTGGCCTTGCTTAAAACCCAGTTAAACGTTTCTTTAAATTGAGGATATTTATTTATTTGAGTTTGCATCCATTCATTCGAATCAAAGTTTTCATGCAAATCATTGTAGGCCCACTTGGTAATTAAATGATTGGCTGGCTGAAAATTTCTTATGGTGTTATAAATACCAGGTTTAAAGGCGGTAATTTTTTTGAGCAATGCTTGCGCACTGTCAGATTGATGCAATGCGCTTAAGCACATAGATTGTAGGTACTGTTCTAGACGGTTGTCTATATCTGCTTCATAGGGCTTACCGGCACCTAAATTTTCTGGCCATTCCTGCGCTTCATGAATAAATTGAATAGCACTCGTGTAGTTTTTATCTTTTAGTGCAGCAACACCTTGCATCATTTTTGCTTCCCAATACAAAGCCCTTCCATCGGTAGAGCCTTCAAATGGAATCACTTCCATAGTTGAAAGTAACTTATCACATTCTTTGTATTTTTTATTGAGTAGCAAGGATTTCGCCAGTAGCATATCCATGATAAAATTTTCTTGACTATTTGATTGCTTGAACTTTTCTACGATAGCAAGTGCTTTTTCATAGTCTTTATTTTGAATGTACAGTTGTGTAAGCAGCTTATGGTATCTCCACCCATTTGGGTCTAATGAGATGGCTTTTTGTAGATCCTCTTCTTTTGTAATTAAGTTGGTCGTGTTCCATTGTGCTCGAAGTCCGTAAACATGAGCATCGGTAGGCGTTGAACCTAATGCTGTTAACATTTCCAATGCTGCTGCTTTTTTATTTTTATCATGTAGTAACAAGGCTAAATAATAATTTGGTTTCCAGCTTCTGCTGTTTTGAGCAGCCCATTGTAAAATGGGAATACATGAAGTTCTAAATGGGAATATCAGTGTTGTAGAAGCAATGTTTGCTTTATTTAGTAATTCATTTGCACGATTACTATTGGACCTTTGTAAATAGGCTTTCCAATAAATAGCGAGAGGATGGTTTGGGAGTGCTTCTAATATTTTAGCTACTTCCGATTCAAGTTTTATATCTCCGTAAAATGAAGCGAGTTCTAAAATAGACTCTTCTGGTAATTCATTTTTGAATCCAAGTTTATTATTAAACCATTTCACATGCAAATTTAAAGGTTGCTCTTTTTCAAGTTGTGCAATGAGCTGTTTTGCATTTGAAGAATTACCTAATTGTCTATTAGCAACAATTAGAAGTGCAACAGCGCCTGCATTATATCTATTAAAATCAATTGCTTGTGACGCGTATGTTAGTACTTTTTCCCATCTTTTGTGTTGTGCATGAATTTTTGCAAGTTCTGTTAAAGCTGCTGATTTGTATTCGACAGTCATTGTTGCTATGCTAAATCCATCAATGGCGTCTGCCTCTTTATTTATACGAGCAGCACTTAATCCATAATAATAATTTGCTGCACCATGGTGTGCATCTACAGAAATGGCAGTTTTGGAAATGTCAAACGCTTTTTGATCTTCTCCATTTCTGATGTATAGTTCAGCTAGTTTTACCAGGCCCATTAAATGATAGGGCTCTTTTGCAAGTGCTTCATTTAATTTGATTTCAGCTTCTGAAAACATTTTTTGATCCATTAATTCTTTCCCCTGAATCACAAGCCCTTCTGCGCTATTCCATTCAAATTTTGTAGGCGTTTCGAGTGGTCTAGAAAGCACATTAAAATTGGGATCACTTTTCCAAGTGAGTTGTTGTTTTTTTAATGAAACTGATAGATCATTTTTTCCAAATCCAATTTTAATAGAGTCAATAATTGTTTGAAGTGGCTTTGCACTGATTGCTTTTTTTACTAGTGGCTTACCATCTATATGGATTTCTAGTGTATCATTAAAAAATGCTACAGGAGAGCAGTACCATTTCAAAAATCCATTTTCTATTTTTACGTTGAGGGCAGCAAATTCACCTGCAACAACAATACCATTTGTTTTATTAACTGGATACCAATATTCTTTCCATGTGTCAGTGCCATGTGGAGTAAATGATAGGTGTTTAAATGGCGTAAAGCTGCTGTTTTGCGCATTTTGATTAAAGAGGCGTCCAGATTGTATTTCGGCGTACTGTCCATCAGTATCTGTAAGTATTTTTTCCCAAATCATACCCTGACGCGAAAGGCCCCAAATCCAAATCTTTTTTCCTGCTTTATTATCGTAAGGTGCATAGCGTACCATGCCATAATTATCATCATGCCAATAAGCACCAAAAAAATCAGTTTGTTTACCAATGACATGGTATGATTTATACGTGCCAAAATTATTTTCTTCATAGAAATTGATACGCTTGCCATTGTCTTCATTGATTGGCCATGATGCATACTCGCCGCCATGCCCAATATAATTTGTTCCTGGATAAATAAATTCGAGATTCCCCTTTGTTTTTATGCCTGCGTTCATCCAATGGTAGTAGGGTTGACCAATGCTCGTATTATTATTCCAAATAGAATTCGTGGTAAAGTATGCTTTGTTTTTAGGTAAGTTAATTTCTATCTGCCAATTGGTTCTAGTTAATAAATCTAACACACCAATAAAACAACTTACACTTCCATCCATATTATTTTTAGTGCTATAATCTACGGGTGTAGCACAATTGGGCGTATGACCTATAATTCCATAATTGGCTTCGAGGCCACCACTAGTCCAAGGTCCGCGCATGGCAATATCCCTGAACTTAATAACCTTATTATTATATAAAAATTCTTTGCCGGTCGTTTTATCAATAGCGGTCCAAATTTTACCGCCAATTTCAGGAAGGATTACAACTTTGATATAATCGTTTTCTAGTTCTACAACCGTCCATGTTTTGTTAACGGGCTTATTGGTAAAGCCATCAAACCTATAATATGGATAAATGGCTGTTTGTGAAGCTATTGGATCCGGATCCGAAAACGGATACGTTACAAACACCTTTTTGTATTCTTTAATTAAAGCGGGAGCCTGCGACCATATTTGTCCAAATGGTATAACGCTAAGTAAAATGGCAATTACTCGTAAACGCATAACAGTATTTTTAAGTGTACTTAAAAATACTAAATGTGGTTGATTATTCCCCTAAAGCATCATGCTTTATTAGGTAGTTGCGTAATAAGGTTAATAGCTTGTGGCACTCCTTTTGTGTAGGCTCAATATAGTCAAAATCGGTAGAAAGTCTAATTGTTTGAAGCATACCTAAAATGGCAATATAATTATCCCAGTCTAACTGGTCTTTTTTCATAATTTTTACATTGGCAGGAATTGGCACTGTAACAACTATTTTATTGTCTTTAATTTTAAAATTGTCCCCGGCAGCTCTATTAAAATTAAATTCAAAATTTTTAGTTGATATAGGAT
>JBFYQC010000065.1:0-3611 GCA_041302975.1 Bacteroidota bacterium | reverse complement strand
GTTTTGATGAGCTAACACCGAAACAAAAAGAATTGGCTTATTACTTAAGTGAAGCCGCAAATTGCGGTCGTGATATTATTTACGACCAAAAGTATAAGCATAACTTGGCTATTCGTAAAACCATCGAAGCTATTTTAACTTCATATCAGGGTGATAAAAGTGCTGATGATTACAAAAAGTTTGAAACTTATGCCAAGAAAGTATTCTTTGCCAATGGTATTCATCACCACTACAGCAATATGAAATTTGTACCTGAGTGCAGTTTTGAGTTTTTTGCTGCTGCTGTAAAAGCTGCTCCTGCAGAAAGTCTTCCGTTAAACGGACGTACAGTAGATGTATTTTTAGCAGATATGAAACCAATTATTTTTGATCCTAAGGTTGACGCGAAAATTGTTGACCTATCAACAGGTATTGATAACGTGAAAGCCTCTGCCAATAATTTTTACGAAGGTGTAACACAAGCCGAAGTTGAATCATACTACAGTGCGCGTATGAATAAAAATGATGAGCAGCCAATTTCTTGGGGTTTGAACAGCAAGATGGTTAAAGAAAATGGCGTAGTAACAGAAAAGGTTTGGAAAGTTGGTGGTATGTATACAGCGGCCATCGAAAAAATTGTTTTTTGGTTAGAAAAAGCCGTTAATGTTGCGGAAAATGAACAACAAAAAAAGACTTTAGCTTTATTGGTTGAGTACTATAAAACCGGTGATTTAAAGAAGTGGGATGAGTATAATATTGCATGGGTAAATGATACCGAAAGCAGATTAGATGTGGTGAATGGTTTTATTGAAGTTTATGGCGATGCAATTGGTAAACGTGCTTCATTCGAGTCGGTGGTTTCTATGAAAGATATGGAAGCAACTAAACGTATTGCGAAAATTGCTGCCAATGCACAATGGTTTGAAGACAACTCGCCATTGATGCCTGAACATAAAAAGAAAGAAGTAAAAGGAATTACAGCTAAAGTAATTACGGTAATTCAAGAAGCAGGTGATGCTGCTCCATCAACACCAATAGGCATTAATCTTCCAAATGCCAACTGGATTCGTCAGCAACATGGTTCTAAATCGGTTTCATTAGGAAACATAGTACACTCATACAATGTTGTTGGTGCAAAAAGCCCAATGATGCAAGAGTTTGCATTAACTCCAGAAGAAATTGAGCGTAATAAACAATATGGTTCATTAGCCGGTGATTTGCATACCGACATGCACGAGGTGATTGGTCATGCATCAGGGCAAATTAATAAAGGTGTTGGCGACCCTGATCAAACACTAAAAAATTATGCTAGCACATTAGAAGAAGCACGTGCTGACTTAGTTGCTTTATATTATGTGTACGACCAAAAATTAGTTGATTTAGGCGTGATGCCAAATTTAGAAGCCGGTAAATGTGAGTACGATGGTTACATGCGTAATGGTTTAATTACGCAATTAACTCGCATTGAGTTGGGTGACAATTTAGAAGAAGCACACATGCGCAACCGCCAACTTGTAGCTGCTTGGGCCATGGAAAAAGGTAAGGCCGATAACGTAGTAGAATGGGTGAAAAAAGATGGAAAGACGTACGTACGTGTAAACGACTATGCTAAACTTCGCGATTTGTTTGGGCAATTATTGCGCGAAATTCAACGCATAAAATCAGAGGGCGATTATGTGGCTGCAACAGCTTTGGTAGAAGGTTATGGTGTAAAGGTTGACCAAGCTTTATTAAAAGAAGTACGTGATCGTTTTGCTAAATTAAATACAGCACCTTACAAAGGATTTGTGCAACCTCAACTAAAAGCTGCCCTTAATGGCGAGGAGGTAAAAGATGTTACCGTTACTTATCCTGATAATTTCTTACAAAATCAATTGGAGTTAAGCAAAAAATATAGCTTTTTACCTGCTTACAACTAAAACAATTGTATAAACTTTACCAAACGCCCGCATGTAAATGCGGGCGTTTTTTGTATTTTTGAGTTATGAAAAAAATAATAGCATCGTTATTGGTTATTTTCTTTGCGGCAAATGTGCAAGCACAATCTCTAGAAGCTGGTGTAAAAGCAGGAATTAACGTAAGTACTCTTAGTAAAGCGCCTAATTTGGGTGATGCCAACTCAACCACAGGTTTTGTATTTGGTGGTTTTGTGCGCACAAGTGCTGCTGGTTTTTTTATACAACCCGAAGTATTATTTACGCAACGTAGAGGTGTGTTTACTGATGACTCTACAAAGTTGACGGTTACTAATACCTTAACCTACCTTGATGTGCCTGTTTTATTCGGATATAAATTGGCTGTTTTTCGTTTTAGTGCGGGTCCTAATTTTCAGTTTTTAATGAGTGCTAATCAAGATGCCCCTGACATACTTAAAGATCCAAATTTTTCGAAAGATAATTTTAATGCCGCCTCCGTGGGCTTTCAGGTTGGGGTTGGTGTTAATTTGGGTAAAATTAATTTGGATGCAAGATATGATGGAAGTATTGGTGATTTGGGTAAAACCATAATTACAGCCTCTGGTAAACAAGTTAGTTACAGCACGCGAGCCAACATGTTTCAACTTACCATAGGGTACCGTATTTTGTAGCCATGAATATTGAGCTGTTTAGGGAGTATTGTTTAAATAAAAAGGGTGTTGAAGAAACCTTACCCTTTGGCGAAGATACCTTGGTATATAAAGTAATGGGTAAGATGTTTTCACTAACCAGTTTTAGTGAACCTGATAGGTGTAATTTAAAATGTAATCCCGATAATGCATTGGACTTACGTGCAGAATATTCAGCCATCACACCAGGATTTCACATGAATAAATCGCATTGGAATACGGTTATGTTTAATCAAGATGCTTCAGATAAACTTATATTTGAATTGATTGATCATTCATATGAATTGGTGGTAAATGGACTCACTAAAAAGCTTAAAAATGAACTTTTAAACTTATGAAAACAGCGTTGTTTTTAGAACTAGCAGGTAGTATTGTACTTATTGTCGTATGCGTTGTTGCGCTTTATCGCATGCGTAACAAAAAGTAGCTAATGTGTTTTATTGGTTATCAACTTATGGTTGTATTGTTGAATAACAGCTTTTAAATATTGCTCCATTTTATTTACATCATTAACCGGAGCAGTTTTATTCGCTATCATGTTTTGTAACATCAAACTGTCTTTTTGTAAGTTGTAAAATCCAATACTCTTTTCACCATCAAATTTTAATACAAATGGATGTTGTATTAATTGATATACACCCCCATCGAACTGAATAGCCCCCTTGCCCGCAAAGCTAAAATATGGTGTTTCGGTTGGTGTAACTTTATTTAAAATTAAAGGCATTATACCAAGGTGGTCAATTGTTTCATAAACCTCAAGAGGTAGACTGTCTTTTATGGTTTTTGATGCATCAAACACAAAAAGTGGAATGGCGTATTTCCCTTGCGCTGATTGGTAATATAACTGTGTATTTTCACTGCTGTGATCGGCTGTGAAAATAAAAAGAGTATTGTTATACCAAGGCTGTTTTTTAGCTGTTTCAAAAAAGTTCTTTAAAGCGTAATCAGTATATTCAACTGTGGCATGAATTGGTAATGACCCACCTTTAAATTTGTTTTTACAGGGTGCCGGAACCTCATAAGGATG
>JBFYQC010000064.1:0-3031 GCA_041302975.1 Bacteroidota bacterium | reverse complement strand
AGGCGTTAGGTGGATTAACGGTTGGCGTAAAAGTTTGATTGGTTGGTCCTTTACAAACAATAGGATTACTCACCGTAAAATCAGCAGTATGGCTTTGTGTTGGATTGATAAGAGCATTTTTTGCAACAGTTGAAAAGCAACCATTAGCATCAGTTGCGGTTAAAGAAACTGTTTTAGCTCCAGAGGTGGTATATGTGTGTGTAGGAGATTGGGTGGAACCAATACTACC
Organism: Bacteroidota bacterium; assembly: GCA_041302975.1. GTDB lineage: Bacteria > Bacteroidota > Bacteroidia > UKL13-3 > UKL13-3 > UBA6183. Next base: position 2,802 of record JBFYQC010000064.1, on the reverse strand, counting down.
ATCACCAAAGTCCCACAACCATGTTGTTATTGGTGCAGAACCTATCATTGTATTGTTTGCAAAAGGTGTTGAAAGAGGAACACACCCACCCGTTACAATTGTTGAAAAATCAACAACTGGTGATGTAAAAACGGTAATATATGCCAACTTAGTTTCAACATCACTTCCTGAGACATTCGAAACAGTTAAACTAACAGTATAAGTACCGGGCACAATGTATATCGCTGATGGATTCTGAAATGTTGATATGTTGCCATTACCAAAACTCCACGAAAAAGAGGTCGGGTTCCCAGAAGATAAATCAGTAAATTGAACACTTAATGGACTACAGCCAGATCTAGTAGATGCACTAAATTCAGCAAGAGGCTGGGCACTTAACGTACCGCCTAAAAAAATTAAAAAATAAATTATCGACCTCAACCTCTTATTTTTTATTAGTAAATAAATTTGGTTGTAAACAAGGTTTAATAAGATTAGCGCGTTATGGTTGTTTCTATTTTTCTTGTCAGTTCATGCCTTTTTTGGGTTAAATGCATATGCACATGTACATGCATATCTACCTGATCCATATCTCCATTTTTCTCAAAATTCTCTAGTTCGTCTTGATTATGCTTCATCAACTTTTCCACATGCTTTATTTTCAATCTCAATAATGCAGAATCAACATCCTCCTTAAAATTGTAACCAACAGGATCTATAAATACATCATATTTCTTATGCCAGTTTGGACTAACCTCAAAATCTTTCGACATAATATCGGCAACAAACGCGGTTATAACAGGGTCTTCATGCCTTACGAAATACTGTATATTTATACTTCCCTCGGTAATTTGCTCATGCACCATCGAAAGAATTTGTAATACAATTGGATGCTGTAGCTCTATTTCTTCTGTTACTATTTCATGAATAATAAAAAGTGCCACCGATGCAAAATCCTCACTATATGGTTTATCACCATAATTAATTAAAACCCTTATTAAGTCCTTTTCCTGAACATCTTGTTGCTGTAAATCCTGAACAGACTCTATCAGCATTTCCTGCTCGGTTGCAGTTTGCAGTGGCGATGTATTCTCTATCTTTTGTTGTCGCTGTGCATTGTTGCCTCTTACAAGCCTATTTGCTTCATTAATAATTAGCTGCTCATCTATTTTTAATAAAATAGCAGTTTCACGTAAAAAGGTACTCCGCTTAAAAGCATCTGGAATTTTACTAATACTATTAACTATATCTTTAATTAACTCTGCGCGTTTAACAGGATCATTACCAGCATCACCTAATAATAAAGAAGCTTTAAATAGAATAAAATCTTGTCGCTGTTCGTCTAAAAAAGAGCTAAATACTAAAGGTCCTACTTTTTTACAATAACTATCAGGGTCTTCTCCATCTGGAAACAAAACAATCTTCACATTTAATCCGGCCTCAAGCAACATATCAGTCCCTCTTAATGAAGCCTTGATACCGGCTGCATCACCATCATAAAGTACGCACACATTATCTGTAAACCGTTTAATGAGTTTGATCTGACCTTCAGTTAACGAAGTTCCTGATGAGGCAACAACATTCTCAATTCCCGCTTGATGTAAGCTAATCACATCCGTATATCCCTCTACCAAATACACAAGCGAGTTTTTAGCAATGGCCTGTTTCGCAAAAAAAAGACCATACAACTCATTACTTTTATGGTATAATGGTGTCTCAGGGGAGTTTACATATTTTGGACTTTTAGGGTCTTTAATCAAGTATCTTCCGGCAAAGGCTATAGGCTTACCACTTATCGAGTGAATAGGAAAAATAACCCTATTTCTATAAGCATCATAAACCTTACCTTGGTCATTATCTTTTATTAATCCACCTAGTTTAAGCAAATCAATATTATAGCCACCAGCCTTAGCCACATTGGTTAAATGATCCCAACTATCTTTAGCAAAACCTAGTTTAAATTTCTCTATTGTTTCAGGCCTAAAACCTCGCTCTGTAAAATAACTTAGACCTACTGTTTGCCCCTCTTCATCATTCAATAACAAATCAGCAAAATACCGCTCTGCAAAATTGTTTACTATCTGCAAACTTTCTCGCTCACCAGATCTACGCTTTTCTTCTAACAATTGTTCAGGAGAAATTTCATGCTGAGGCCATTCTATATTGTACCTTTCAGCCAAATGTTTGAGGGCATCTATATAATTCAGTTGCTCAACTTCCATTATAAAGTTAACCGAATTACCCGCCTTTCCACAACCAAAACACTTGTAAATTCCTTTACTTGGTGACACACTAAATGATGGAGACTTTTCTTGATGAAACGGACATAATCCAGTTAAATTCGCGCCTCTCTTTTTTAAAGTTACATATTCCCCAACAACCTCCTCTACACGGGCAGCATCAACAATTTCATCTATTTTGGTCCTAGGAATCATGTAATAAATTAAGGTGTAAATTTAAGAAAATTATTTGCATTAAAAGCCAAAATAATGTACGTTTGCATCTCTTTTATGACTTTAATAAAGTCTTAAGCAAAATGGCTCAATAGCTCAGCTGGATAGAGCACCGGTTTTCTAAACCGTAGGTCCCAGGTTCGAACCCTGGTTGGGCTACTTCAAAACACCAACTTATAGTTTGGTGTTTTTTTTATGTTACATTTCATACCATCATTAGATTATTCACCAAAAGGTAATGTGTTACGCTGTATCATTTTCGGCTAAGTACTAGACCAAAAACACTTCCCCCCATAACGCGTCCTCCTATCAAGCCAATATAGGGATTATGTGCATCTAATCCGCAGTCATAATAGGTTCATCAAAAGTC
>JBFYQC010000063.1:0-11349 GCA_041302975.1 Bacteroidota bacterium | reverse complement strand
AATTGTAATGGGTACACATGGTGCTACAGGAATTAAGGAATTAATCAATGGTTCTCATGCCGAGTATGTAGCCATGCACGCACAAGCACCTGTTTTTTCGCTTAAATGCGATCGTTCTGATATGGAAATTAAAAGTCTTGTTTTAGCCGGAAGTTTTAAAGAAGACGATGTACCACATTACGAGATGGTAGTAAACTTACAGCATGCTTTTAATGCTAAACTTCACCTATTACGTGTTAATACCAAAGACAATTTTATCAGTGACAGTGAAGCAATTTCACACATGAAAGCTTTTGCAGCTAAACATCAATTAACTAATATTGAGTTTGCTGTTTACAACGATAATGATGTGGAAGAAGGCATTATTCATTACGCTGCTAAAGAAAACATTGACGTGATAGCTATTGGTAGCATGCAACGAACAGGTCTAAATAAATTTATTCATGGATGTGTTTCTGCTGACCTTGTAAATCACGTATTTAAACCCCTATTAACCTTCAAATTAAAAAATTAATTCATGTTAGAAATACTAAAACAACCTTGGCCGTGGTATGTAAGCGGTCCACTTATAGGAATTTCCGTACCATTATTACTTGTATTTGGTAATAAGATGTTAGGAATATCATCATCATTAAGGCACACATGTGCAGCTGTTGCTCCATTTAATATTCAATTCTTAAAATATAATTGGAAATCTGAAATGTGGAACATGTTTTTTGTGCTAGGAATTTTAATAGGTGGTTTTGTAGGTGGAGTACTACTACGAAATGATATGCCAATTGATTTATCGACTCAAACCATTGAAGACATTAAAAGCATGGGCGTAAATAGTTTTGATGGTTTATTACCAACAGATATTTTCAGCTGGGAAAGTTTATTTACTGTTAAAGGATTTATCATTATTGTTTTGGGTAGTTTCTTAATAGGATTCGGAGCAAGATATGCAGGAGGCTGTACATCAGGTCATGCTATTATGGGAATTTCAAGTTTACAATGGCCATCATTGGTAACCGTAATATTTTTCTTCGTTGGTGGGCTATTAATGACACACGTTATAGCTCCAATTATCTATCAACTATTTTAAATAATTAACAAAAATGAAAAATATTAAATACTTATTTGTAGGTATATTATTTGGAACAGTACTAACCAAAACTGAGGCTGTATCATGGTTCAGAATCCAAGAAATGTTTCGTTTCCAAAGTTTTCATATGTATGGAATAATTGGTTCAGCAATTGCCGTTGGTATGGCTTCTATTTTATTATTAAAAAAATTCAATGTAAAAGCTTTAAATGGTGAATCAATTGTAATACCAGATAAACAATTTAACAAAGGATCTATAATTGGCGGAACAATATTTGGCATGGGCTGGGCTTTGGCTGGTGCATGTCCTGGACCTTTATACAGCTTATTGGGTGCAGGTTATTCTATCATAATAGTTCCTATACTAGGAGCACTATTAGGCACATGGGCATACAGTTACTTACGTCCTAAACTACCTCACTAAACAATTATGTTAAAATCATTTAACGCATTGCGAATATTACGTGTTATACTTGGCATGCTAAGTATAATCGCATTTATTTACAGTGGGTTATGGCCATTTGCACTAATTGGGTTAATACTGCTCATGATGGCACTTTTAAAGATTGATTATGGTATTGGCTCTTGCGAGTTTTACCGTGATCAATCTAACAAAACCAACTAAATTCATAAAGATGAAAAAACAACTGAAATTATCAATCATATTATTTTTTGCAGCAACATTTTTGTATGCATGCAACACATCAAGCAACATATTAGATGTTACACAATTTGAACAGAAGTTATCAGACACAAATATTGTTCTAATTGATGTGCGCACTCCTCAAGAATATAGTCAGGGACATATCGCAGGATCCTTAAATATCGATTTTTATGGCGATAATTTTGAAAGCGAAATGAAGGCAATTGACCAATCTAAAACCATTTTAGTTTATTGTAAAAGTGGTAATAGAAGCGGAAAAGCTATAAACATACTTGCTAAAAATAATTTCAAAAACATTTATGATTTATCAGGCGGTATTACCAATTGGGTGAATTCTGGTAAACCAATTCAATAATCAACACTAATAGTAAATTTATGAAAGCGTTCCATGTTTTTTTAGCGCTCATCTTTATTGGATTTTTATATGTTGTAAGTATTTATCTAGGTGAGTTAGCCAAACAAGATACCTCAGAAAATAAGGTAGAAATAGTTAAACAGCCAGAAACAGAAACGAATACTGCAACAGATAACTTTTGGGTTGCACCAGATTGGTCAACTTTAGCAAGCAATCCTAACGCTGACTTAATAAAATATGGTAAAGAACTTATTGTGAACACCTCACTTTTCCTTGGTCCAAAAGGCAGTGTAGCTCAGATAAGTAACGGAATGAATTGCCAAAACTGCCATTTAGATGCTGGTACAAAAGTTTGGGGTAACAATTACAGTGCTGTTTACTCAACATACCCCAAATTTAGAGAAAGATCAGGGGCTATAGAAACTATTGCAAAACGGGTTAATGATTGTTTTGAAAGAAGCTTAAACGGTAAAGCATTAGACACAACTAGCAAAGAAATGAATGCAATTATCACATACATCACATGGCTTGGTACTGATGTTAACAAGGGTGATAAACCCAAAGGAAGTGGCATAACCGAAATTGCATTTTTAGACAGAGCTGCCAGTCCGGAAAAAGGGGAACTGGTATATGAAGGTAAATGCTCAAGCTGTCATCAATCAAATGGTGAAGGAGTTTTAAACGCTCAAAAAACAGCATATCAATTTCCTCCGTTATGGGGCAAAAACAGTTATAATGATGGAGCTGGTTTGTATCGACTATCGCGTTTTGCCGGTTATGTAAAATCAAATATGCCATTAGGAGCTACTCACAATAACCCACAATTAACAGATGAAGAAGCTTGGGATGTAGCCGCATTTGTAAATAGCATGCCACGACCTAAAAAAGATTTAACAGGAGATTGGCCAAATATTGCAGGAAAACCTATTGATCATCCATTTGGCCCCTATGCTGATAAATACAATGCAAAACAACATAAATACGGCCCATTCAAACCAATAAAAGCAGATAAACAAAAATCTAAGAAACAATCATAACCATGAAATTAAAAAAACACTTTTTAATATATATACTAATAGTTCTAATAAGCCACACCGTTCAAGCGCAAAGCAATACCTATAAAAAGCATTTAATTATTATGCAACTCACATCTGCAGATACCATGGTGCATAAGGGCTTAATAAAACAGCTTAACAATTTAAAAACGGGCTGGGCTGATACTGTAAATATTGAAGTAGTATGTCATGGACCAGGTATAGAATTATTGATGCGCAGCAAATCCAATTTTAACCAACAAATTAGCCAACTGCAAGAGAAAGGAATTGTATTTGCTGCATGCGAGAACACCTTATTTGAAAAGAAAATTATTAAAGCAGATATATTACCCAACATGATTTTTGTGCCCATGGGTATTGGTGAAATTATACTAAAGCAAGAGCAAGGTTGGTATTATATTAAAGCAGGAAATTAATGAAAAAATATTTTTTATTGTTATTAAACGTGATTATTACTGTTGTAATCTACGGGCAACCCTTACCTGTGCAGCACCACACAGAACTAGACAGAAATGATAAAGACACAAATACCCTTCAATATGTATTACGTAACGGTACTTTTTATGGACATGCCAGGTATTTTTTTATGGCAACAGATAATACAGCCGGATTGAGTGATTATTATGCAAATGCTATTGGTATGGGAATTGGTTATGAAACGGGGAAAATAAAAGGATTTCAATTAGGAGTAAGTGGATTCTTTATTTACAACATCCATTCATCAAATTTATCAATACAAGACGAAAAAACAGGATCATCAAATAGATATGAGTTAGGCCTTTTTGACATGAAAGACCCATCTAATCACCATGACTTAGACCGTTTAGAAGATTTATATCTAAAATACTCATTTAAAAAATCTAACATTAAATTTGGAAAACAGCACATTAAGACTCCGTATGTAAATGCACAAGACGGCCGTATGCGCCCCACTTTGGTTGAAGGCTTAACTGTAGAATACAAACAACTGAAAAAAACTACAATTGAAGCAGGATGTATTTATGAGGTTTCTCCAAGAGGTACCGTTAAATGGTATAGTGTAGGTCATTCTATTGGCATTTACCCAATGGGCGTTTTGGCTGATGGAGCAAGAGCCAACTATGAAACACATATTAAAAGTGATGGCATTTATTATGTAGGAATTACACATAATGTTAACCAAAAGATTAAACTCCAATTATGGAATAATTACGTTGAAAATGTTTTCAACACTTCGTTGTTACAATACAATGGTGAGTTTAACTTAAGTAAAAAACATAAACTTATAACAGGATTGCAAGGTTCATATCAAACGGCTTTAAACTATGGTGGAAATGCCGATAGCAAATACACTTACATGAACTCCAATAATCAGGCATATACGTTTGGCGCAAAACTGGGCATAACATTTCCCAAAAATTTTACTCTACAAACAAATTACAACCGCATTACAAAACACGGACAATACCTTATGCCACGTGAGTGGGGACGTGATCCGTTTTTTACATTTATGGCACGTGAGAGAAATGAAGGCTTTGGTGATGTTCATGCCATGACCGGAACCTTATCAAAAACCTTTGCAAAAAAAGGACTTCGGATAGAAGCGACTTACGGTTATTTTAAATTACCTGATGTTAAAAACTTTGCATTAAACAAATATGGTTTGCCATCGTATTGGCAAGCAAATATTGATATCCGTTACAGTTTGCCCAAGTATTTTCATGGAACCGAATTACAATTGCTTTATGTATACAAAGGTAAAGTTGGTGAAACCTATAACAACGATAGGTATGTAATAAACAAAGTTGACATGTCGACTTTAAACTTTATTGTTAATTACCATTTTTAGTATCAAACTACACAGAATAAAAACGCGTTGCAAAAAAATTTGCAACGCGTTTTTTATTTATTGAAAGATTAGTAGCAATCACCCCATTGCACTCGTTACACTCCGTTCACGTTCACGCGCACGTGCCGTGCGTGTGTCGTTACACTTCCTATCATAGTTAAACCCTTCATTCGTTTTATATTAAACGGAAATCTAACAACCACTCATATTTTAGTAGCGATTAACCTTACCACATCAGCCTTGCCTTCGTGAAATGCCCCTTCTTCAAGCCACAAAGTAACATCGCCACAATAATCAATTTTAAATGTTTGGCTGAAATCAGATTTAAGCATGCTGCGAGAATATAGCATATCTTCATCTTTGGGCCCACCGGAGAAGTTGTTTAATTGTTTAAGGTTAAATGCCTCCAAAATCACCTTACCTCCGGGTTTTAACCATCTTGCTATTTTTTGATGAAATAAGGTTCTCAAATCAGGTTTTAAATGCACATATATAAGTGCGATTACATCAAAACTTTTTTCGGGAGCGTTAAATTGAGCTAAATCAATAACCTCATAATTTACATTAACTTGGTTTAACTTAGCAAAAGCTAATGCCTTTTGTTGTGCCACCTCACTAAAATCAAAGGCATGAACCTGCCAACCAAGTTTTGCAGCAAAAATAGCATTTCTGCCCTCTCCTTCTGCCGGAAGTAGGATTTCACCTTGAGGTAACTCCTCTAATTGATCTTCTAAAAAACGGTTAGGTTTGTAGCCATAAACTATCTCGTTATTGTTATATCTTTCGTCCCAAAATGCTTTCATAACATCAATGTTAAGAACATATTTCAAATAACTTAGTAACAAATGTTACAGTAACTTATAGTGCATCAACATACTTTTGGTTAAGTAAAGAAAACAAAATACTTAACAATCCCCCTAATATCAAATTAGCATGAAAAAATCAGCATTTCTTTTATCATTATTAATTGCTTTGAATGTAACTGCGCAAATTGGCGACTACAACATTGCTATAAAACCATACCAGGTTGCTAACCTTCCCGGATTACAATCATTTGCTTTTGCTAAACAAAACCAATATTGGATAATTATTGGTGGCAGATTAGATGGCTTACACCGCAGACAACCAAATGCCGCATTTGCAGCTACAGGTAACAATACTAATATTTATTTAGTAAACACACTTACCAATCAAACTAAAAGCGTTTCTTTAAATTCCTTGCCTACTTCTATTGCAGAACAACTTCAAAGTACCAACATGGAGTTTCATCAACATGAAAACACATTATACTTAATTGGGGGTTACGGCTATTCAGCAACGGCAACTAATCATATTACCCACAATAAAATAACCTCAATAGATGTAAACGGATTGATACAGGCAATTGATAACGGTACAAACATTGCCCCTCATATTAAACAAATTACCAACGAGAACATGGCTGTTACCGGTGGGCATTTAGGCGTGATAAATGATACATTGTACCTAGTTTGTGGCAACCGTTTTGATGGAAGATATAACCCTATGGGTGGACCATCATTTACGCAAGCTTATACAAATCAAATAAGGAAATTTACGGTAGTAAATACCAATGATACATTTTACATTAGCAGTTATGCGTCCATAACCGATTCAATTAACTTACACCGTAGAGATTATAATTTCACACCCAATATTGATATAACTGGTAAAGAATGGTATACTGTATGGACTGGTGTATTTCAGTACAACCAAGATTTACCTTGGTTAAACACTGTTGATGTATCACCTACAGGACACAAGGTAAACAATGGATTCAACCAATATTTAAGCCAATACCACTCAGCCAATATTCCAATTTTCGATTCGGTTAATCAAAATATGTACACCATATTCCTAGGAGGCATCAGCCAATTTTACGCCAATGAAAATGGACAAATTGTACAGAATGATAGTGTACCTTTTGTTAAAACGATAAGTTACGTTAAAAGAGATGTTAACGGTAATTTAAGCGAACATAGATTTACAACAGAAATGCCAGGCTTTATTGGTGCAGGAGCCGAGTTTATTCCAGCTGATGAGTTGCAATCATACCACAATGAGGTGTTAAAATTAAACAGCAATAACAACGACAGCATATTAGCAGGATACATTGTAGGAGGAATAAATAGTAGCCAAAGAAATATTTTTTGGATTAACACTGGTACACAAAGCACTGCCAACAATACCGTTTACCAAGTTTGGCTAGTTAAGTCAACCAACACTTCCACATTAAAGGTAGATGATGCAAATGTTTGGCATGTAGATGTTTACCCTAACCCAACACATAAACAAGTATCGATTAAACTTCCCGACTCTAATAAAAATCACCATATAAAAGTGAGTTTAAATAGTTTAACAGGCCAACTTTTAAAGCAACTTTATGACGATAAGTATATCAATACTATTCATCTGGATTTACCTGAAATAGCCAAGGGAACATATTATTTAACAATTCAACGCGGACAACTTTTGCATGTAGAAAAGTTAATTGTAGAATAAAAATAGCTCAACTCGTATAAATTAGCTAAACGGCAAGTTATGGTTGTTGTAATCTTGTGCTATGAAACTAAAATCTCTAAGTACATACTTACTTACACTACTTGCCGTTTTTTCATATAGTTGCAGCAATAATAATCAACAACTAAGAGGAGTAACCAAAGAAGAAAGAGCCATTATAGCAAGAGATTCGGCAAACTACACCTATATAAAATGGTTAGAGACATCTATTAACTTTGGGACAATTAAATCTGGGGAGATAGTAAAATTAATATACCGATTTAAAAATGTTGGAGAAAAGCCATTGTTTGTGATCTCCGTTAGCGAAGCTTGTAAGTGCGCCTTAACAGAATATAACACAGATCCTATCCAGCCAGGCAAACAAGGTACAATTGCCGTTACGTTCGACAGTAAAACCCAAGCTGAAGCCATCAGAAAATCTTTAGTAGTTGAAACCAACACGTTCGACAATCGTTATCAACACCTTATTTTTACCGGTCACGTTAGAGATTGTTGTGGTGGAAACCAAGAGGAAGGGAACCAAGACGACAATCCATATGTTGTTTATTAATCTTTTAATCAACCAATTAATAAGAACCAAGCCTATCTGCATTATGACGAGTGGTTCTTTTCCTATCCCAATAGCAGAATTACTCTTATCGCTCTTAAATAGTAAATCGTTAAGGGTTCATTTTAGCCATTAACTAGTTATACAGCTAAATACACAATAGCAAATTTTAATCATTTGATAACAAAAAAGAGTTACTTTTATATCATAACTTTGTTTACTACAATTATCGAAAAGCACTAAATGAGCGATCAAATTGAAAAAAATCAACAAATATTATTAATTGATGATGACGAGTTAATACTGAAAGTTATCAATCGTATACTAAGCAGAGAAGGTTATGAGGTGAAAACAGCAACCAATGGAAAGGATGCTATGGAATTAATAGAGATTCAAAAATTTGACTTGCTAATAACTGATATCATGATGCCTTATTCAAATGGTTTTGAAGTAATTAGCAAATTTAAGCAACACCCAAACGCAGAGGGGGTTCCAATAATTGTGATATCATCTGTTGGAACAGAAAATGCAGTTCGCGAAGGTTTAAATATTGGGGCAGACGACTATTTGCGCAAACCAATTATGCCAGACGAATTATTAATTAGGGTTAGAAGATTTTTTAAATAATAAACATCCGGTATGCCAGCTATAATTTTAGCGGATAGCTTATTCGGTCCATTTTTCAGGAAATACTTTTTCTACTATGATAGCTATCCATTAGTTATTCAAATTGCCATATTCCTAACTGGTGTTGCTATAGTTACAACAGTTGTTGCATACTCGTCTATATTATTGAGGAGAGGTAGGGGCTATTTGGTAGACGCTAGAACAAAAAAAATAAATCAATTTCTAGATAACTTAATTACAGACCACATTATTTTTAATGAAGATGTAATGAGTGGCATTGCCCTTACCGAAGTTCAAATTGATTTGGCTCAATTTCAAAAACCCATATTCAAACAAACATGGGTTAAACAGGCTCTTATAGACAGGTTGATATACTTCTCTAGTAGTTTTTCGGGAGATAGAAACGTACTTTTTAGGCGATTATTCATTGAACTTGAATTGGAAAAACTATCCTTTAAAAAAATAAAATCAATAAGTTTAAGTACAAAAATAGTTGGACTGGTTGAGCTAACCAGTATGGGAATTGCAGTTGCAGATGTAATAATATTACCATTAACCAACAGTCGAAACCGGAAACTTCGTTCAGAAGCGCGGATTGCTTACATTAAGTTGAGTAAAAATGACCCTTTTAAATTTTTTGATGATGCCACAGAACCTTTGTTGCTTTGGGACCAGCTAGAACTATTTAAAATAATCACTACTACAGAAGGTTTAACCATACCAAATTTTGCACGTTGGATAACCTACTCAACCAACAAGAGTATTGTATCCTTTTGTTTAAAATTAGTTATTCACTACAATCAACACGAAGCCATTCCGGCTATAGTAAAGCTATTAGATACTAAAGATCATTATTTGCGTGTAGATGCAATAAACTGCCTTGGTAAATTAAAAGCAGAAGAAGTAGAAGAGCGTCTAATTTTAATTTATAATAATCAACCATTGCGTTGTCAAATTGAGATTTTAAAAGCTATAGGTCGATTCTCGACAGGAAATCAAATTAACTTTTTGCGGAATGAATTTTTACGTTCAACAGACTTTGATATCAAGAAAAATGCGGCAAGGTCACTTATAAAACATGGTCGTCAAACAAAGGAAATAGTGCAAATGCTTATAGATACTGCTACGCCTGAAAGTGCTATTATTTTAAAACACTGCATGAACCCGCTTATTAAATATTGATGAAAACAGGAACATATATAGAAGCCGTTGGTGAATTTTATGAAGGCGCTGTTTTTATTTACGGAACAACGTTACTTATTATATATGCAATACTTGCTATGTTATCATTAGGCGCTGTAAGACGATTTAATAAGCTAGATAAACACATTGACTATAACTTATTATTAAACTCCGAATTAACTCCGGGTATATCTGTAATTGCCCCTGCATTTAACGAGGCTTTAACCATTATTGAAAACGTTCATTCACTGCTTAATCTTAACTACCCTAATTACGAAGTTATTATTGTTAACGATGGAAGTACGGATAACTCATTGGAGTTGATGATTAAAGAATTTGATTTAGCAGAAGTTGACTTTGCATACAACGAAAGATTAAAAACAAAACAAGTAAAACGCATCATGCGTTCAACTAATCACGCATTTTCTAAGTTGGTTGTAGTAGACAAAGTTAATGGTAAAGCTAAAGCAGATGCATCAAATGCGGGCATCAACGTATCATCATTTGATTACTTTTTATGTACTGATGTTGACTCTATTTTAGATAGAGACACCATTATGAAGTTAATAAAACCAGTAATGGATGAAGACCGTAAAAGGATTATTGCAATAGGAGCAACTTTACGAATGGCTAACTCATGTGTTATTCAACAAGGGTACATGCAACGTGTAGTGGTTCCTCGTCAGTTACTTCCACGTTTCCAAGAGATAGAATATATACGCTCATTTGTAATGGGTAAAATGGGTTGGAGTGTAATTAACTGCGTACCCAATGTATCGGGAGGTTTAGGGTTATTTGATAAAGAAATTGCGATTAATGCAGGTGGTTACGATCCTTTATCATTTGGAGAAGATATGGAGTTGGTAATACGTATGATGACTTATTGTGTGAACTACGAAATAGACTATTCTATTCGTTATATTCCTATTACTTTATGTTGGACCGAAGGCCCTGCAACATTGAAAGTATATGGTCGTCAGCGTTCTCGTTGGGCAAGAGGTTTAGCCCAGTTAATGTGGGCTCACAAAAAACTACTATTTAATCCTAGATATGGAAGGTTGGGGCTTATTGTGATGCCTTACAACTTTGTATTTGAATTACTAGCACCAATTGTTGAAGCCTTAGGTATTATTTACTACATTGTTATTATTATTCTAGGGGCTATTAACTGGGAATATGCAAAGGTACTTCTAATATTTGTGTACACATATGCCATCATGATTAGTACTTTATCTATATTATGGGACCAACTAACCTACCATACATATAAAACTTGGCGAGAAATTATCGTACTCTGTATAACTGCATTTTTTGAGATGGTAGCTTATCACCCCCTCATTGTATTCTATTCTATAAAAGGGTATTTTAACTTTATTGCTAATCGTAAACACTCATGGGGTAATATGCAAAGACAAGGCTTTGGGCAGGCAGGTCCGCGTACTCGTGTAATAACTGCCAATAATTAATTA
>JBFYQC010000062.1:0-20553 GCA_041302975.1 Bacteroidota bacterium | reverse complement strand
TTAGAACTGTGGAGTTAAATATGAATAACGAAGCAACAGCAACAGTTACACCAAATCCATTTAAAGATATGTTTACAGTAGAAATAACAGAAGTAGCTTCAACAACTGCTCAAGTTTATTTGATGGATGCCAATGGTAAACAAGTGCGTAATTTCTCGATGGAATTAAACAAAGGAACCACTTCTTATCAATTAACAGAATTAAACGAGTTGAGCTCAGGCATGTACTTTGTTCGCATAGTAACTGCTAACGGAAACAATTACAGCATTAAAGCAGTAAAAAAATAAGTTAACAAACTTTATTTCACTAAGCCGCCTTATACCATTTGGTAAAGGCGGCTTTTTTACTTTTAATCTATATATAATGTTATTTATAGACATAAAAATGGTAATATTATTCCGTTTTTGAAAAATAGTTAAATTTTAATATTAATAGGCTAAAAGTTTCAGTTCAATCTAAAGTTAGCTTTGTAATCTAAATACCATCATCAGTGAGCGCATCTGGATATAAATCAAAAACAGTTTTGATATGTGAAGACAATCACATGAATTTTTTTGTATTACAGAAGCTAATACAAAATTCGTTTCCTGAAATAAATATTCTACACGGATTAGATGGTATTGAAGGAGTAGATCTATTTAATAGCAATAAAATAGACGTTGTTATAACAGATATAGAAATGCCAGAAATGGATGGTTGGGAGTTTATTGAAGTATTAAAAAAGAATGACTTCGATATGCACAAGGTAATTGTAGTAAGTGCTCAAAGTGTTGAAACAATGTATCCTAACGCAGTTAAACTTGGTATACGTAAATGTTACAGTAAACCAATTAACCCAAAAGCAATAGAAGAAATAGGCAAAATAATTAGTGAAAAAGTGGAATTGTAACCAGAATCTCACACTTTTTAAAGTTACTATTAATTTGTAGCGTGCCTTTTAGTTTATCGGCAATAGCTTTAATGTTACTCAAGCCAAGTCCTAATCCAGAAATATCAGTACGTTTAGAGAATTTTTTAAATGCTTGAATATCTTTTAAATTAGCATTAAAGCCATCCCCATCATCTACAACTTTAATTACGCTATTATCATTTTCAACATAAGCGTTAAAAGCAATAATATTGGTGTTGTTGGTATATTTGATTGCATTATAAAGCAATTCTAAACAGATGTAATTTTTCAGGTATAAAAACTTCGGGTTTTCTATCGAGTTAGAGTCGAAGTTAATGTCAATTTTTCTGTTAAATTCGTTAGATAGGGCATTTATATTTTCTAGAATATCAATTGATTTGGTGTTCAAAAAGATTTTTTCATCAATATTAGACTTAAGCAATTCATGAATGTAAATATTGTTGGTTAAACTAGTTATATTAAAAATAGAAGTTTGTGCATACTTAATCATCTCAGCTGCTTGTTTTTTCTGTTCATCACCCACCAACTCAAATAACAACATAGCCATACCACTAATAATATTAAGTGGGGTTCTGATCTCATGGCCATTTAGTAGTTTAGCCAATTCATAGGTAGATTGATTAGAGTATTTGGAAAAAACGTGCTTTAACTGTTCAACTTTATTTAAGCGAGCCTCTATACTAGATATTACTTCACTTATTTCAAAAGGTTTAGTAATATAGTCATCAGCTCCTAATGTCATCCCATATCTTTCATCCTCTCTTTCAGCTCGGGCTGTAAGTAAAATTACGGGAATGTGCGATAAGTGTGTTTTTTTAATGCGATTTAGAAAGTCATAGCCATCGGAATTAGGCATCATAACATCACATAAAATTAAATCAGGTTCAACAATCATTGCTTTTGCAAAACCTTCAATACCATCTTGAGCGGTAACAATGGTATATCCGTGGAGTTCTAAAATCTCTGCGGTATTTTCTCTTAACCTTGTTTCATCATCAATTAATAGTATTTGCGCCATGAGCTATTTTTTCTCGACTTTATAAATTATGTTGTAAATATAACAGCAAATACAATTCAAGCAAACACGTTTTGTGTTTCATGATAAACCTTGCTGTAATATATATCACAATTATTTGATAAATAATTGTATTTTATTTGTTAGCCCAATGCTTATGGTTAGATTTGTAATTCTATAATTTATAGCTAAATATGAGTTCCCTTCTTTTAAAAAACAGACCCATTCAACTACTACGTGCTTTAGCTGAATCATCAAAGTTAATGTTAAGTAATGGATCCCAGAAACATGTGATAAACCAAATAATTTCTATTTTGGGTGAAACATCCATGGTTGATAGGGTTTACGTTTTTAAAAATATATACACCGATGGAGAGTTAACTCATATGAATCATGAGTTTGAATGGTGTTGTGAAGGTGTTGAACCTCAAATAGAAAATCCAGATCTTCAGAATGTTCCATGGGAGTACTTTGAAGATTTGAAGCCTATTTTAATGGGAGGTAATCAGTTTAAAGCCAATACTAGTGAATTAACTAATGATATATTCCGCGAAACATTAGAGGCACAGGATATTAAAAGTGTGTTGTTTATGCCCATATTTACAGATTATTTATTTTGGGGATGGGTGGGTTTTGATGATTGTAAGAATGAAAGAAATTGGGATGAGGTTGACTTAATGACATTATCTTCTATTGCATCAAATATGGGAGCATTTATCCAAAGAAAAATGCTAAGAAAGCAGTTGGATGAACAACACGCAAAACTAGAACAACAAAAAATATTATATGAGGGTATTATAAATAATGTACCTGCAGATATTGTTGTTATAGGTAGTGATAGCAGGTACCGTTTCGTTAGTAAAACAGCCATTAAAAATGATGAAGTAAGAAATTGGATAATTGGTAAAACAGACACAGAATACTGCGAGTATCGAAATAAACCAATAGAAATTGCTATCAAAAGACAAGGGCAAATTAAATTTGCCATGGATAATTTACAATCTATTACACACGAAGAGAAATTTGGCTCTGGTAAGGATGAAAAGTATTACCTTAGAATTCTTCATCCGGTTCTTAATGCAGATCAAAAACTTGATTATTTGCTTGGCTATGGAATGGACATTACCGCACTTAAGCAGCGTGACGAGTTAATTCTGAAACAACATCATGCCATAGAGAATTCCCCAGTAGGTATAGCATTATTAGATTCTGAAGGGAAATATTATTACATGAATAAATCTCATGCTGAAATTTTTGAATATGAAGTTGATGAGCTTATAGGAAAACCCTGGCCAATATTATACGAACCAGATGAAATGGTGAAAATTAGTAATGAATATTTTCCGATATTGGTTGAAAACAAAACTTGGAGTGGTGAAACTTTAGGAAAAACAAAATATGGAAAAGCCCGATTACAGGATATTACATTAAGTATGTTTGATGATGGAGGTTTGGTTTGTATTACTCGTGATATTACTGAAACTAAAAATGAATTAACAAAATTACAACGCGCCACTCAACAGTTAGATCTGGCTATGAAAGCCTCTAATCTAGGTATGTGGACATGGAATATCCCAACCATGGAAGTTGTGTTCTCTGAAGCTGCATTAAACATGATTCAATATAGTTTAGAAGATTATCCTTTTATAAACAAAGAAGAATGGAAAGGGTTAACCCATCCCGAAGATAGGGCACTTGTAGACAAGGCTGTTGCATTACACTTTAATTCCATTAATCAGCACGAGGAAAAACTATATAATGCTGAATACAGAATAAAAAGAAAAGATGGTTCTTATATTTGGGTTTTAAGTGTTGGTAAAGTAACCAAGTTTAATGATGATGGAAGCCCTTCAGAGATGATCGGTTTTATTCTAGATGTTAATAAACAGAAGGAACTTGATGAGCAGATTAAAGAAAATGAAAAAAGATATAGGGATTTAGTTGAAGGTTTGAAAGAAGTAATTTTTCAAACAGATAATGAAGGACATTGGACTTTTTTAAATCAAAGTTGGGTAGATATTACTGGATTTAGTATCGAAGATTCTATTGGACAACGAGCTAATAAATACATGCATAATGATGATATTACTAAATTTTTGCAAATCCATCAACGCTTATTTGAAGATGGGGTAGAGAGTGTTAATGATGAAATTAGATTCTTAGACAAAAATGGTAACATTGTTTGGTTCGACTTCCATGTTTCACTTCATAAAGATATAGCAGGTTATCCTATAGGTGTGGTGGGTTCTGCAGAAAATATTACTGTGCGCAAAGAAGTAGAGGCAGAACTAGAGTTAAACAGGGAGTTGTTGCAAAAAGTAATCTCATCAATTGATGATGTGATTTGGTCATACGATATTATCCACGACAATTTATCATTCATAAGTCCCTCATGCCAAAATATGACTGGGTTTCATGATGATGATTTCTACAAGCGTGCAATTGATTGGTATGATTTATTAGATAAAGAAACAGCAGTTAAGTTAAAAAAGTCTGATGATGATTTACACGTAGGCATTATTCAATCTAGAGATATGGTTTATCAAATGAGTTTTGGTAGTCCGGTAAAACATAAATGGGTAAGAGATCAAGCTAAATTAATTTACGATGATCAAGGTAAACCCGCTCGTATCGATGGTGTAACCATCGATATCACAGACCTTATACATGCTGAGCAACAATTAAAAATTAGTGAAGAAAAATATCGTTTGATATCTGAAAATATTCAAGATGTGGTATCTATTTTAGATGTGAATGGATTCATTCAGTACATTTCACCTTCTGCAACCAGAGTAACTGGCTATCCATTAGAATCTTTATTAAATAACAACATATTTGAAGCCATTCATCCCGATGATCAAGAAATGGTCAAACATTTCATAAATAATGTTACAATAAACATTGCTGATGATAAAATAAGTTTCAGGTTTCTGAAAGCTAATGGTGAGCAAATGTGGTTAGAAACATTAGTAACTGTTATATCAAGTTCTTTAAGCAGCCAAGCGGTTCTTTTACAAGCATCTTCAAGAGATATAACACTGCGTAAACAAGCAGAAATTGAATTAACAAAAGCTTTACAAAAAGAAAAGGAGCTTGGCGAGCTCAAATCACGTTTTGTAAGTATGGCTTCACATGAATTTAGAACACCGCTCTCAACCATAAGGGTAGGAGCAGAGTTGATTAAAGTATTTATAGAAAAAGATGAAGTTGGATTATCACCTCGAATGAATGCCAAGGTTAATGATAAACTAGAAGAAATTATGATTGATGTAGATCGTATTTCTGAGCTAATGGCTGATATTTTAACAATGGGTAAAATAGAAGCGAGTAAAGTTCATTTCAATCCTTCGCCCCTTTCCATTTTTAATTTCATTAATGATTACATCAATCATGAAGCGCCAAAACAGCTTTTAAACAGACCTGTTATTTGTAATATTGAAGAAATAGAAGGAGTAGTATCAATAGATACTAAACTTATGAAACAAGTATTGCAAAATACTTTAAGTAATGCAATTAAATACTCCTCAGCTGATACAGCTATTGAGTTTAGGTTGTTTAAGCAACAATCAAATCAAGTAATTTTTGAAGTTAAAGATAATGGTATAGGTATTCCAGAAAAAGACCTAAACTTTTTATTTGAATCATTTTACAGAGCAACCAACGTTGAAAACATACCAGGAACTGGATTAGGGCTATCTATAATGAAATTGTTTATGGAAATGCATGGTGGGGATGTAAAAATTGAAAGTAAAGTTAATGTTGGTACAACGGTACGACTCGTTTTTCCTATAAAAAACAGTTAAAGTAGTACTATTTTGGAGTTGTTTTGTATTATTATGTACATCCTAAAAAGGTGAAGTGTTTTAGATTAGTTTTACACCTGTAAACAAGTTTTTTGTTTTCATAGATTAGGGCTAAAGGCGGTACTATACACATAGTGCCGCTTTTTTTTATGAAAAAAAACGCATCTATTAAATGCGTTTTATTCTATGTTTTTATTTTACTATTTATTCAACTGTATTTTTTGAACTACTTTTTTTGGGATTCTGACCAAAGTAATCCTTGAAAGACTTTGAAAAGTAGGAAACACTGTTAAATCCTAAACTAAATGCAATTTCTGAGATATTCGCATGTTGATCTTCAATCATTTGTTTAGCCCTTTCAAGCCTATATTCGCGGATAAACTGATTTGTAGACTTATTCGTTATTTGTTTCACTTTTTTATGAATAGAAGAAGTACTGAAGTTTAGCGCTAAGGCTAACATATATACATCTAGTTTTTCATTTGATATGTTAGCCTCAATAACTGTTCTTAATTTAGTTAAGAAAGTTTGATCAGCTGATTCAAAGCTTTGTTTATTTGGTGTGCTAAGTGCATTTACCATTTGTCGTTTTCCTAATTCAAGTAAGTTACTTACTTTTTGAAGTAACTCTTTGCTCTCAAATGGTTTGGTGATGTAGTCAACAGCACCTGTTTCTAATCCTCTTAATTTGTCTTCTAAACTACTTTTGGCAGTTAGAAAAATAATGGGGATATGTCTATATTCTGGTTCTGCTCTTAATTTTTCTACCATGGTTAATCCATCCATGTCAGGCATCATAATGTCCGCTACCACAATATTGGGTCTGTATTTCATTATTTTGTACAAACCATCACTTCCGTTTTCACTAGAAATGGTTTCATAATCGTAAAGTTCAAAAAGCTCAACTAAGTTCTTTCTGATACCTAAATTATCTTCAACAATTGCTACAAGCATAGGTTAGGAGTAATGAGACTCTTTTTCGAATATATGCAATATTTTTCTTAATCCAATTTCAAAACTGCCATAAATGCACTTTGTGGTATTTCAACACTACCTACTTGACGCATACGTTTTTTACCTTCTTTCTGCTTTTCCAATAGCTTACGTTTACGACTAATATCACCACCATAACATTTAGCAGTTACATCTTTACGTAAAGCTTTAATGGTTTCACGGGCAATCACTTTAGCTCCAATACTTGCTTGTATGGGTATTTCAAATTGATGGCGTGGAATAAGTTCGCGCAGTTTTTCGCAAATTTTCTTTCCCCAATCATAAGCCCTTTCTCTGTGTATGATCGCAGATAAAGCATCAACATTATCTTTATTTAACAAAATGTCAAGTTTTACTAAATCAGAAACCACGTAGCCAATAGGGTGATAATCAAACGAAGCGTAACCTTTTGAAATGGTTTTAAGTTTATCAAAAAAGTCGAATACAACCTCGGCCAAAGGCATGTCAAATTTTAATTCAACGCGCACAGCAGTTAAATATACCTGGCTTTTTAAAATGCCACGTTTGCCTAAACATAAACCCATTATCGGACCAACATAATCAGATGCGGTAATGATGGTTGCAGAAATGAATGGTTCTTCTACATGATCTATGTAGTTTGAATCCGGTAAATCGCTTGGGTTATTTACCACAATCATTTCACCTTTGTTGGTGTAGCAGTGGTAACTTACGTTTGG
Organism: Bacteroidota bacterium; assembly: GCA_041302975.1. Taxonomy (GTDB): domain Bacteria; phylum Bacteroidota; class Bacteroidia; order UKL13-3; family UKL13-3; genus UBA6183. The sequence goes on along the minus strand of JBFYQC010000062.1, from coordinate 13,134 downwards.
TACAGTGGTAATTACGGTCATACCAAATTCACGTTCCAATCGCTCTTGGATAATTTCCATGTGCAACATACCCAAGAATCCGCAGCGGAAACCAAATCCTAATGCAGCCGAACTTTCAGGTTCAAAAGTTAAAGAAGCATCATTAAGTTGAAGCTTATACATGCTTTCGCGCAACTCTTCAAAATCTTCTGTATCAACAGGGTATATACCTGCAAATACCATAGGTTTTACATCCTCAAAACCATTTACACCTTCTTCACATGGCCTGTCGGAGTGAGTTAATGTATCACCTACTTTTACTTCGCGTGCTTCTTTTATTCCTGATATGATGTAACCCACATCACCAGCTCTAACCTCGCTGCGAGGTTCCATACTTAAGCGTAAAACGCCAACTTCGTCTGCTAAATATTCTTTTCCTGTAGCTAAAAACTTAACCTTATCACCTTTTTTAATTACACCATCGTAAACACGGAAATAAGCAATGATACCACGGAATGAGTTAAACACAGAATCAAAAATCAATGCTTTTAATGGTCTCTTTTCATCGCCTTTAGGTGCTGGTACACGATCAACAATGGCGTGCAAAATTTCATGAACACCCTGACCTGTTTTACCACTGGCACGCAAAATATCTTCGTATTTGCAGCCAATTAAATCAATAATTTGATCACTCACTTCCTCTGGCATACTGTGTGGTAAATCAATTTTATTTAAAACAGGAATAATTTCTAATCCTTGTTCTATGGCTAAATACAAGTTACTAATGGTTTGTGCTTGTATGCCTTGGCTTGAGTCTACAATTAACAAAGCACCATCACAAGCAGCAATACTGCGAGAAACCTCGTAACTAAAATCTACGTGACCCGGAGTATCAATTAAGTTTAAAACATATTTTTTACCATCACGTTCGTAGTTCATTTGTATGGCGTGACTTTTAATGGTAATACCGCGTTCCTTCTCCAAATCCATATCATCAAGCACTTGGGCTTCCATTTCGCGCTTGCTAACTGTTTGGGTATATTCTAATAAACGGTCTGCTAAAGTGCTTTTTCCATGGTCAATATGTGCTATGATGCAAAAGTTTCTAATGTTTTCCATTGCCGCGAAAATACTAAAATGTATGACTTATTTAATAGAATATCCGCATGTTGGGCAAAAATAATTTGATGCCGTTTAAAAGTTAAGACAAAGGTTAAATTAGGTAGTTTTTATTTCGTGCCCTAGCATCACAAATAATGGCTGCTGCAATACCTGCGTTTAGGCTTTCTGCACCACCTACTTTAGGTATGGTTATTGGGGTTGAAATATAAGGTAATAAATCTTCAGAAATTCCTTTCCCCTCATTACCAATAAGTAATAAACCTTCTTCTTGGATGTTTGTATGGTATAAAGATTCACCTTTCATTAACGCTCCATATACAGGTAGTGTGTTGTTTTTTAGAAGCTCGCTCAATTCGGTATAGTATAAATTAACTCTAGCAAATGAACCCATGGTGGCTTGAATAGTTTTTGGGTTGTAAATATCAACACAATCTTCGCTGCAAACAATATTTTTTATACCATACCAATCGGCAATGCGCACTATGGTTCCGAGGTTTCCGGGATCTTGTATGCCATCTAACAAAATAGTGAAATGACCATCTAAAAGTTGCATGTCAAATTCTTTTTCCGGCATTTCAACTAGTGCTAAAGCATCTTGAGGTGCCTGAAGTAAACTGGTTTTTTTAAGTTCTTCTTCAGAAACTGTTATCAACTCGGTATTGTTTTTGATATCTTGCGCAAAAGCATCAGCCCAATTTGATGTAGCTATAATGCAATTTATGTGGTAGTTTGATGTTAATAACTCGGCAATTTGTTTTTTACCTTCCACAACAAAAAGCTTTAATTCGCTACGATGCTTTTTAAAATTTAACGAGTGTATAAGTTTGATGCGCGCTTTTGATAACATAAATAAATACCTTGCTTTAATGCTTATGGCATTGGTTTTAAACGCGTGCAATATAACCAAACAACTCCGTGACTCACAACAACAATTATATAAAGGTAGTACTATTAAGGTTATTGGAGAAACACGTAATGATGTGGTTAATCCCATTAGTGATAATTTAAAACAAAAACCCAACAAGAAGTTTTTAGGTATTACCAAGCTTAAAATGCGCATGTATTATTTTGGCTCTAAACATGGTGATGGTAAAATAGGCGCATATATGCGTGATAAATATGGAGAACCTCCTGTTATTCTTGATACTGCTTTTATAGAATCATCGATTAAAGGAATGAAAGGTTATTTAAGGAGTGTTGGTTTTTATTATCCTGTTATTAATTACGAGGTTAAATCGCGTAGGCAAAGAGCAACTGTAAATTATGTAATCAATACGGGTAACGTATATCATATTGGTTCTTATCAAATAAATTGTGCAGATAAAAACTTGTACGATATTATTAAAGGTAATGAAAAAGAAGCACTTGTAATACCTGGATATAGACTTAAGCAAGACGTTTTGCTTGATGAGCAAAAGAGAATAGTATCTTTACTACGCAATTATGGTTATTACACATTTAGTACCGAGTTTGTTGGTTTTGATGTAGATACAGCTAATAACAATGGTAATGTAAATGTGTCTTTAAATATATTAAACAAAGGAATATATGAAGTACATAAAGTACATATAAATAAAAATATTTATGTGAACATTGAACCCAATTACGATATAAATACTTATAAAAATAAGGATACCATTAACACACCTTTTTTCTATTATATACCTAATCGTTACCAATTAAATCATAAAGTTTTAGAACAAAATATGTTTTTAACTTCAGGTGATGTGTTTAAACAACAGGCATTAACAGTAACATACAATCGGTTAGGTGATTTGTCTGTATTCAAGTACATCAACATAACTCCAAAGCCTTATGTACAAAATGATACCCAATATATTGATTACTACGTAAGGTTGTCACCAAATATAAAATATGACTATATTATTGAACCACAAGCCATATATAGTGATCAAAACAATACATTCACTAATCAATCCAGTAATGGTAACTACGGTGTTGCTGCTATTTTGCAATTTAATAACCGCAATACATTTAAAAATGCAGAATTACTAAAACTTACCTACCGTTCTTCTTTTGAAGCACAAGGTAAAGTAAATGGCACAAGCTGGTTTAATGCTACAGAGCAAAGCTTAACAGCTAGTTTAACTTTTCCAAGATTGTTGTTGTTCCCTAAATTAGATAAGAATTATAGGTTTATTAATACCCGTTCTATACTAACTACCTCTGGTATTTATGAGTTAAATACTAATTTTGAAAGACGCGTGTTTACAACAGGTATTATTTATCAGCTAAATAAAAAATACATATCTTTTTATATTACCCCATTTGAGGTAAGTTATACCAGAAATACTGTTAATTCAGATACCTTACAATCGCTCATTAACAAAGATATTTACTTGTTTAGCATGTTCAGTAACAACCTCATATTAGGAGGGCGATTCGGTTTTACGTACTCTGATAAAGCCAAAAATAAGGGTAATCATTATGTTTTTATTCGTTGGGATGTTTTGGAACTAAGTGGCAACACAGCAACTGCTCTAAATAAAATATTAGATCGGCCTTTCAATGAAACGAATACCTATAATATTTTAGGTGTTAACTATTCGCAATTTGCTAAAACAGCCCTAGACTTCAGGTATAACACAAAGCATGATGAAAATAATGCTACCGTATTCAGGGTATTTGCTGGTGTTGGGTTACCTTATGGAAATTCACCAAAGTTTTTGCCTTTTGAAAGACGTTTTTGGGTTGGTGGTGCAAATAGTTTAAGGGCATGGCTTCCAAGGTCGCTTGGGCCTGGTGGATATTATGAATTTGGCCAAATAGATTATAGCGGAGATGTAAAACTTGAATTTAATGCAGAGTATAGGTTTAATATGTATAACCGTTGGCTTGAAGGGGCATTTTTTGTTGATGCAGGTAATGTATGGATGACTAAAAAAGATGATGCAAGGCCACTTGCTAACTTTGCCTTTGACCGCTTTGCAAATGAGTTAGGCATAGGAACAGGATTTGGCACTCGTCTTAACTTCGATGTAATACTTATTCGCCTAGATTTTGCCATTCCATTACACGATCCAAGTTATAATGTTGGGAGCAGGTGGGTGATTAATAACTTTAATCAAGATTGGTTGTTTAATAACCTTAACTTTAATTTTGGTATTGGTTACCCATTCTAAAAAAAAGCGGCTATTCTAATAGCCGCTTTTTTTTAATACACTATTTTGTTAGTGGCTAAATGAACGCCCGTTCATTAGAAAGTACTCTATTAGCGTGTTTTTACCTTTAGTTATTTCAACGGCATAAAGTTTCCCATTACTACTCAATTCTATCATTGTCTTGCTAATACCGTACTCTGGGTATGTTGTTTTTAATTGGTTAACAACTAAAACAGGTAGTTCGTTAGCATCAATGATTGTAAATGTTTTAATCCATTTCCCATCTGCACTAAACTGCGATTCATAGGTACGGTTGTTATCAATGTACTTTACTTTGTAAATAGTAATGGTTTCTTTTTCCCAAATGGTATCTGTTGCACCTCCGGAGTTTTGGCTTAAGTACGATTTAATAACCGGTTCGGGTACCGCACTTTTTTTTAAAGGTTGATTGGTGCCGGCTTGGGCCATCGCAGCATAACCCAACACCGATAAGATGGCACTAAATAATATTTTTTTCATGAGTTGTAGTTGTTATGTGCAATATAACTAACAAAATGTATTTTGCAATACTTGGCATAGTGATTGAATTATAGAAAGCCCATTAATATATTACTTAAACTAAATCAGCAAAATGGATATAAATAAAGATATAAACTTCATGTTATCAGGAGTTATGAACGATGATGGCGATAGCCAAGAGTACATTTCATTACTGTCGCAAGAAGAAGAAGAAGAAATGAATAAGGAAATTTTGCCTGAAACGCTGCCAATTTTGCCGCTGCGTAATACGGTGCTGTTTCCTGGAGTGGTAATACCAATTACAGTTGGAAGAGATAAATCCATTAACTTGATAAAAGATGCCCATAAGGGTACCAAAATGGTAGGTGTTGTGGCCCAAACCAACGCAGATATTGAAGATCCAGAATTTAGCGATTTACATAAAGTAGGTACAGTTGCGCAAATTATTAAGATGTTGCGCATGCCAGATGGTAGCACAACCGTTATTATACAAGGTAAAAAACGTTTCCGCTTATTGGAATGTGCGCAAACCGAACCTTATTTTATTGCAAAAATAGCTTCGTTTGATGAAGCTAAAATGGAAGTGAGCGAAAACTCAACCGCTCTGATATCATCCGTTAAAGACCTTGCTAATCAAATTATCAGTTTATCGCCACACATACCAACTGAGGCCAGTATTGCACTAAAAAATATTGATAGCCCAAGCTTTTTGTTAAACTTTATTTCATCAAACTTAAATGTTGATTTAACAGCTAAACAACAACTATTGGAGTTAGATGATATCAATATACGTAGTAACAAAATTTTGGAACATTTGAGTAAAGAAATTCAAATGTTGCAATTAAAAAATCAAATTCAAACCAAGGTTAAAGGCGATTTAGATAAACAACAACGCGATTATTTTTTGCAACAACAAATTAAAGCTTTGCAAGAAGAGTTAGGTGGTGATTCACCCGAAAGAGATATCGATAATTTTTTAAAATTAGGCGAAGAAAAAAAGTGGAGTAAAGATGTATTTGAGTCGTTTAAAAAAGAAGTTGAACGCCTGCGCAGAATGAACCCAATGGCTCCGGATTATGGAGTACAGCACAGTTATTTACAGTTGTTGCTTGATTTGCCTTGGAGTGATTTTACTACCGATAGTTTTGATTTAAAAAATGCCAAAAAGATTTTAGATGAAGACCATTTTGGTTTAGAAAAAGTGAAAGAGCGTATTCTGGAATACTTAGCTGTAATCAAACTTAAGGGCGACATGAAAAGTCCTATACTTTGCCTTTACGGTCCTCCGGGTGTGGGTAAAACCAGCTTGGGTAAAAGTATTGCAAAGGCTTTAGGTCGTAAATATGCACGTATAGCTTTGGGTGGTTTACATGATGAAAGTGAAATTCGTGGTCACCGCAGAACATATATAGGTGCCATGCCCGGACGTATCATACAAAATCTTAAAAAAGTAAAAAGCAATAATCCTGTTTTTGTCTTGGATGAGATTGATAAAATCAGTAGAGATTTTCGTGGCGACCCCTCAAGTGCTTTACTTGAAGTGCTAGATCCTGAACAAAACAATACTTTTCACGATAACTTTGTAGAAATAGAATACGACTTGAGTAACGTATTGTTTATTGCTACAGCAAACTCTTTAGATACGATTCAGCCAGCTTTGTTGGATAGGATGGAAATTATTGAGATTAATGGTTATACTTTGGAAGAAAAAGTTCAGATAGCCAATAAATATTTATTACCAAAACAACTTGAAAACCATGGTTTAACCACCAAAGATTTAAAGGTTGATAACAAAGCTTTTGAAAAAATTATTGACCAATACACCCGTGAAAGTGGGGTAAGGGGACTTGATAAACAAATTGCTCAGCTGGCCAGATATGCTGCAAAAGAAAAGGTTATGAACAATGCGAAACAATTAAGCATTTCATTGGCCAATGTAAGTAAGGTTTTAGGGGTTGAAAAAGTAGATAAAGAAACATATGCAGACAATTCTAATGCTGGTGTAGTTACAGGTTTAGCATGGACATCGGTTGGAGGTGAGATATTGTTTATTGAAAGTAGCTTAACTCCGGGTACAGGTAAATTAACCTTAACAGGCAAGTTGGGTGATGTTATGAAAGAATCAGCTGTTACAGCTTTAACTTATCTAAAAGCACATGCACACGATTTTAAAATTGAAACACGTTTATTTGATAAGTATGACGTTCACATTCACGTTCCTGCTGGTGCAGTGCCAAAAGATGGTCCATCGGCAGGTGTTACTATTTTAACTTCATTAACCAGTTTGTTTACACAACGCAAAGTAAAATCTAAATTAGCCATGACAGGTGAGATAACTTTGCGCGGAAAAGTGTTACCAATTGGTGGTGTGAAAGAAAAGATTTTAGCAGCCAAACGTGCAGGCATTACTGATATTTTATTGCCGGAATCAAATCGAAAAGATGTAGAAGACATTGCCAAAATTTATACCAAAGGACTCAAGTTCAAGTATGTAAGCGATATGATGGATGTAGTTAAATTTAGTGTTACTAAAGATAAAGTTACTAATCCCATTTTGTTTAAGTTTTAGTTGCGATTGCAAACTTATAAAATAAAAACTCCCGTTAGCACTAAAGTTAACGGGAGTTTTTCATATAAGTCAGTGATGATTCAGGCATAAAAAAACACCTCGTTAGATCGAGGTGTTTAGTATGCTTAAACTTTTATCAATTATTCTTGAACTAATTTTGGAACATTTACTTGCACCAAATAAAATGCACCAAATAAAACTGAACTATAAAATAAATCAGCAGCTGCTGTTGGTGTAAAGAAAGGAATAGCTGCAACGTAACAAGAGACTAAACCGCTAAAGTTAGTGGCGTAAAGGGCAGGAGTAGCGTAAAAACCGCTCATCCAAACCATAAAGTTGGTAATCACAAAAAACAATACCGAGGCAGCAACAGAAGAAGCACCTATGCGTAATACGCTTTTGTCGTTACGCATATTCATGCCTAATAGCGTAATTAAAGCAAATGATCCGTAAACTGTAATGATTTGCTCTGGGAAATCCCAACCAGCAAATCCCATCAAAGCATCACTTAAGATCATGGCTAAAATAGGGATAATAAATGCCAATAAACGATTACTGATATAAGCACCAGCGAAAAGAGCAATGGCACCAAGTGGTGTAAAGTTAGGGGCGTGAGGCAATAAACGAGCAGCAGCAGCTGCTAAAATAAATGCGGTAATTACTAAAAGTTTTTTATTCATAATAAGTAAGTTTTATACGATGTGTACCCACTAAAGGGTTTTGCGAAAGTAATGTCCCGCGGTAATAAAACAAAATACCAATTTACAGATGTTGTTCACAAAATAACCAACACAATAAATAGCCATTAAATCAACTTACCATACCGCTCAAAAAAAAAGTTGGTACGATTTAATTAAAATATTGAAATTGCACGTCAAAGCAACAATTGTTTTACAATGAAAAAATTACTACTTAGTGGTTTACTTGCCATAGCATTGGGCTTCCAAGCAACGGCTCAAACAGGTGCAGCAGCAGCTGTATCTAACCAACCGGTTTTACTTGAAAAAGTAACAGCAAAACCGGGCGAACTTGTAATCGCATACGAGAAATGGCGTTTACCTAATGGTTTAACGTTATTTATTCACGAGGATCACTCTGATCCTGTAGCTCATATTGAAGTTACTTATCACGTTGGTTCTGCTCGTGAAAGTATTGGGAAATCTGGTTTTGCTCACTTTTTTGAGCACATGATGTTCCAGGGCTCTGATAACGTAGCTGACGAAGAGCATTTTAAAATTGTACAAACGGCAGGTGGTAACATGAATGGTACCACCAACCATGATAGAACCAATTATTTTCAATCTGTACCTAGAAATTATGTAGAAACAGCTTTATGGTTAGAGGCTGATCGTATGGGTTTTTTATTGGATGCTGTAACACAGAAAAAATTTGAAACACAACGTGCCACTGTAAAAAATGAAAAGGATCAACGTATTACCAATGTTCCTTATGGTATGCGCGATGAAATTAAAAACACCATTTTATATCCGCCTAGTCACCCATACTATTGGCCAACAATTGGTTTTGTTGAAGACTTAAATAGAGTAGGGGTAGACGATTTAAAGAATTTCTTTATGCGTTGGTACGGACCAAACAATGCAAGTATTGTTGTTGCTGGTGATGTTACTCCTGCAGAGGTATTAAAATTAACTGAAAAGTATTTTGGTTCAATTCCTCGCGGACCAGAGGTGCGCAAACAGCGTGTTGACCCGGTGCGTTTGGCTGATAACGTGTATGCCAATTATGGTGATAAAGTATACTTGCCAATGTTGCAATTTACCTATCCAACAGTTCCTGCTTACCATCCTGACGAAGCTGCATTAGATATATTAGGAAGTGTTTTAGGTGAAGGAAATAATTCGATTTTTTACAAAAACTTTGTTAAAACTGAAAAAGCACTTCAAGCCGCAACTTTCCATGGCGTTGGTTATGGAAATGAGTTAGCTGGTGAGTTTAACATTATAGTGGTGAGTTTCCCTGATGGAGAAACTGATGTTGAGGCAATGGTTAGAAAAACATTAGAAGAGTTTGATGCCGCAGGGATTGATGATGAAGCACTTTTACGCGCTAAAGCTGGTATCGAGACGCAGGTGATGCAAAGTATGCAAAGTGTTGCCGGAAAAGCAAGTATGATTAGTCAGATGTATTACACTTTAGGCGACAAAAAATGGAATGTGAATGATGAATTAGTTCGCTACCAAAAAGTAACAAAAGAAGATGTAATGCGCGTTTTTCGTCAGTATGTTAAAGGTAAATATGCAGCCATTGTAAATATATTTCCTAAAAATGCCAACGCTGCAAGTAATAAAGAAGAGACAAAACCAGTTGAAACTTCAGGTCAGGCTGTTAAAGGCGAGTTAGAATACAAAGGGTTAAGCTACAAAAAACCTACAGATAATTTTGATCGCAGCAAACGTCCTGAGATTGGTACTGCGCCTTCTCCTATAGTTCCGGCTATTTATGAAGATAAATTTGCAAACGGAATTAAAGTATTGGGTACCGAAACAAGCGAGTTACCAATTGTTTCTTTATACTTTAGCATTAAAGGTGGTAATATGGCAATCAATGATCAGTCGAAAACTGGTTTAGCTTCTATAACTGCATCAATGATGGATCAGGCAACACAAAACTACACTTCTGAACAATTTGAAGCTGAATTGCAAAAATTAGGCAGTAGCATTAGTTTTAATGCAGGCAGAGACAATACTTTTATCTCTGTTACTACCCAAAAGAAAAATATAGATAAAACGTTGGCTTTATTGGAAGAAAAGTTACTTCGTCCTAAATTTACTGCTGAAGATTTTAAACGTATCCAAAAATCAGTAGCGCAAAGTATCAATTCATCTAAATTTGATGCAGGCGATTTAGCAGAAAAAGCTTACGCGAAATTAATTTATGGCCAAAAATCAATTATGGCTGAACCAACTGAAGGCACATTTAAAACCATAAAATCATTTACGGTAAAAGATGTACAAGCATATTACGATAAGTTTTATACTCCTGAATTAACTAACTTGATAATAGTAGGTGATATTAAACAAAGCGAGATCATACCTAAGTTACAGTTCCTAAATAAATGGAACAAGAAAAACACTGTATTGCCTAATGTTACTTTAAGTGCACCTGTTGTAGAAAAGACCCAAATTTATTTGGTTGATAAATACAAGTCGTCACAAAGTGAAATACGTGTTGGTTACTTAGCATTGCCATACGATTTTAATGGTAAATACTTTAAATCTCGTGTTATGAATTTCCCACTTAGCGGAAACTTCAACAGCCGCATTAACCAAAATATTCGCGAAGACAAAGGTTTTACCTATGGTATTTACGGTGGTTTTTCAGGTGGTGATGTGGCTGGTCCGTTTACCATTGGTTGTGGTGTACGTGGAACTGCAACGGATAGCGCCATTAAGGAAATATTTTATGAGTTAAACAAATACCGTTCAAGTGGTATTACGGATGAAGAATTAGATTTTGCAAAAAAATCGCTTCGCTCGGGTGATGCATTACGTTACGAAACACCTTTCCAAAAAGCTAGTTTCTTAAGTGTTATAGCAGAGCGTAACTTACCTAAAGATTACATCGATCAACAAAACAATTTGTTATCAACTTTAACCAAAGATGAAATAAATAAATTGGCAAACGAATTATTACCAACCGATAAAATGATTATTGTGGTGGTGGGTGATAAAGAGAAAATTGCTGAACCATTAATGAAACTTGGTTACAAAGTAATTGATTACAAAGTTGAGTAAGCTTGTAACGATAACTTAAAAATAAAAGGCTACCTCCACAAAAGGTAGCCTTTTATATGAATACACAATTAGCCCTATGATTTTACGATGAACACAAATTTAGCTGTTATTAATAAGTTGGTTTACCAACCCTGTGGTTTTACCATAAGCCATTTTAAAGCCGAACCGGAAAGTAAAGTATACAGTGCCTGCGATTTCAGGTTGAACAACATCCTTGTTAAGTTCAGGACGGCTAAAATTACACCTACAAAAGTTGGCCAATTTGTAACCACTTGGAAAAGGGATGAGCACAGAAAAACAGTGCCTTTTGATGTTAACGATCATTTTGAGTTATTGGTGATTGGTGCAATAAATGGAGACCAAATTGGGCAGTTTGTTTTTACCAAACAAACCTTAATTGAAAATGGCGTGATTAAAAGTAATAACAGTGCAGGCAAGTGTGGCATAAGGGTTTATCCTACGTGGGATAAAGTAAACAACAAGCAGGCTCAACACACACAACAATGGCAGTCCCAACATTTTTTCGATTTTACCAATGGTGCAAACCTCAACCAATTTAAAAAACATGTTGAAGATTTGTGCCTGAACAAACGTTTATAAAACAGCCCTTCGCGTGGTATAAAGTAAAAACAACAAACAAACCTCACTAAGCAAAACTTGGTGGTGTTTTAGTTTATGTGTTTGTTCAGTTTTAAAAATAAAGTTATTTTGGTTGTGTTAATGATAAGCCAATGAAATGTTTAACTATGATGCAAAATACAACTGCACACGGACGACACGTCCGCGTGAACTGGGGAGTCCAATAAATGGTTGTGGTTATGGGCAAAATAAAATTATTTTTGGGCGGGATTTTATTATTTCTATCGGTAAGTTGTATTGCAAGGATAGAAAATAGTGAGGATACAATAATCTTGAGTAGAAACTATGCATACGAGGATACAAGTTATTTCAAGGATTTAGATGTTTTTTTAGGAGATAGAAAAGATAGTCTAAGTTTTTTTTGCATAGGTGAAATGCATGATATGGAAGGTAACTATTACACAAACTTTGATTTGTTTAAATATTTGAATCGAAGATTTGGTTTTAATAGTATTCTACTTGAGGGAGGTAGCGTGTTTACATATTACATTAATGAGTTTTTGAACTCAGGAGATTCCGGCCTATATAGAGTTTGTGTTAACATGTTATTTACCCAAAAGAATGAAATGGCAGATTATTTTCATTTACTTAAAAGGTTAAATGATGATACAGTCAACAGTGTAAAAATAAAATTCTACTCTATAGATCCTTCATGTTTTACTTACCCCGCGATAACGCTGATTCATGAGATTTGTAAAAAGCATTATAATATGCCGTTAATATTAAACAAACCCATAAATCAACTGAATAAATTTGAAGAAGTAGGGTTGTATGGTGATAGAAACATACGAAAATTAACAAATAGTTTATGGCATTCAGTAAATCAATATGATACTTCATGGAGGGATTTTTTAGATAAAGACTTTGACTTGTTTCAGAAGGTATTGTCAGAATTATATTTCTCTGAAATAACAGAGCGAAATGCCCCAAGAGAATTGCGGGAAAACATAATGTTATCAAACTTTAAAAAACTTGTTTTACAACTTCCTGAGGCCAAGTTTATGTTGCAAATGGGCGCTAATCACACTACAATTGCTCCTAAATACTTTAATAAAAAGTATTTGTGGGAATCCTTTTTGTATAAATCTATTTTAGCGGGAGTAGTGAATCGTTATGAGTTAATATCATTACGTTTATACACCAATAGATTAAACACTGAACAAACAAATCAATCATTAAAATCAGAGGTTGTCATATATCCAATTTACGAACGGAAAATGCTTTATGATGGTGAAATAATAAATGACATACGATAGTGCGAGTCCCGTTCACGCGGGCGTGTCGCCCGTGTGCAGTAAAACAAAGTATATAGTTAAACAAAAACAAAGCAACCCGACTAAGGTAGAACTTGGTAGGGTTACCCTGACGCAAATGATATCCCCGTTCACGCGGACGTGCCGTCCGTGTGCAGTAAAACAAACTATACAGT
>JBFYQC010000061.1:0-3739 GCA_041302975.1 Bacteroidota bacterium | reverse complement strand
AAAAATGCTCTTATCAATCCAACACAAAGCCATACTGCTGATTTTACGGTGAGTAATCCTATTGTTTGTAAAGGACCAACCAATCAAACTTTTACGCCAACCGTTAATCCACCTAACGCCTTATATAATTATGAATGGACCACCAGTAATGGACTAACATCAACAACCGTTTCACCAACATTTAATTTTACGAATACCGGGGTTTTTGGAGTTTATTTAAAAGTAAGTGCACCTTCTGGTTGTGCCGCATTTGCCGGCAAAAGTACCGCAGTTTATGTTGTAAATACACAAGCTAATTTTGATTTACCTAATCCACCTTTTTGTAGCGGCCAACAATATTTGTTTAAAAACAAATCTACTCCTGATACATCTATTGCAGTAAATACGTGGACAGTAGACAATGGAAGTGCTATAATTGGTAAAGATTTAACGATAAACCTAAGTGCCGGAACACATATCTTACGATTAATTACAGAAATACAAGGTTGTGTTGATACAGCATTTAACACTATAAATGTTAATGCAAAACCAACAGCAAGTTTTGTTAAACAGCCTTCATCGATATGTTTTGTTCCGGTTGATGTGATCTTTAACTCTACTTCAGTTGGAAATGGATTAAATTTAAAATGGAATTTTGGTAATGGAGACTCCTCATTCTCATCAACAGATACAACAACCTACGGTTTATTGGTTGATCATTATACAAAGTTATTTGTTACAGATGCAAATGGTTGTAAAGACAGCTCGGAGCAAGTATTAAGTGTTTCAACTCCACAGGCACTAGTAAATGCATTAAACACTAAAAGAGGTTGCAAACCTTATCAAACAAATTTTGGCATAAGTAATCCTGCGGTTTTTAGTTCGTTAATATGGGAATATAATGGCGATACTATTGGGACAACTAATTTGTTTAACCATACTTTTAACAACATAGGAAGGCACGTTGTTAAGTTATCAGCATTGACATCTAACGGATGCAGGTCGGAGGTATTTGACACAATTTGGGTTGGTGATACTATCGCATTTGACTTTGTTGCTGATAAACTTAATGGTTGTTATTCTCAGATTAATCCGGTTACATTTACGCTGTTAGAAAACAGTGGTAATCCTGATTTATTATATGGTTGGTATTGGAAAAATGGTTCATCAGATGTTAGGAATCCTGTTGTTAACTTCATAGATACGGGCTCACACAACATTAAAGTGATTATTGATTATTATGGGTGTACCAGTGAACTAGAGAAAATTAATTACATAAATATAATACCTGCACTTGCTAGGATTCAAAATCCTTTAGTTGGTTGTAGCAGAGATACAATTATTTTTGACGCCACCACCTCTGCAGGAGCTAACAGGTATTTATGGTTATTTGGAGATGGTGATACTTCAAATATTATTGTTTCTAAACATTTTTATAAAAATACCGGAAACTATCAAATTAGGTTGATTGCATTTGACACCATAACCAACTGCAAAGATACCGCTGAATTAGACTTACAGATCCCTGATTTACCAGTATTGAATTTTACAGTTAGTGATACCATTGGCTGTAGTCCTTTAAGCATAGATTTAAATAATACTACCATTTTAGGAACATTTGCTGCCGTTATTACTAATACCGATTGGGTATTTACAAGCGGAGAAACTTCTTTAGGTTCGAGCGTAACAGATACGTTATTAACTTATGGTTGGAAAGGATTAACAATGACAGTAACAGATACTCGAGGTTGTGTGTTTTCTTTGTCGAAGGATTCGGTGGTAAAAGTATCCGGTGCAAATACCAGAGTTGTTTTTGATAAATATGCAGGGTGTACTCCATTGGCAATAACTTCGTATGATAGCTCTTCGTCAGATTATCCTATTGTTGCAAGAAAATGGTTATGGACATCAGCAGATTCAACTGTTACGGATACATTAAATTATGCATCATACATTTTTAATAATCCTCAAAATATACAGTCTGATGGTTATGATGTTAAGCTACTATTAACTGATAGTTTAGGTTGTGAGTTTGTTACTACTCAAAAAATTGTTCCATCAAAACCTATTGTAGAAATTACCATAACAAAGAATATAGCTTGTGGGGCAACTCAATTTATAAATGAAGCTAACACCTCTAACAATAAAGTTTTATCTCCTGCTAATTACACTTGGAAGCAAGGGGGCACAACACACAATGGTTCAATTTATAATACAACATTTACCCAAGCTGATTCAACGTTTTTATTTGAGTTACAAATTATTGATTCGAATGGATGTGAAGCACGTGCAGATACACTGATTACCGTAAGTAATAAAAAATCACTCATAGGTTTTTATGCAAACCCGCGATATAGAGATTGTTACTTTCCGATAGTACCTATTCAATTATTTGATACGTCAGTTGTTGGATCAAATGGTATAAAATCAAGATTTTGGAGATTTGCGACAAATACCAGTAATCAAGAAAGTCCGATTTTTACAATTAATAAACCAGGTAAATATGATGTGAGTTTAACCGTTACAGATAGTGCAGGTTGTGTTGACTCGCTTAAAATAACAGACTATTTAGATTTAGGAGGACCAAGAGGAGATTATTCTTATAGCCCTAACAAAGGGTGCTTACCCCATACTGTTAAGTTTCAAGTATCATCACCAAATGCACGTTATCATATTTGGGATTTGGGAAATGGTTTGGTTGATACCATGGAGGTATTGGATGAACAATACACTTATACTGAAGCTGGTGTTTATTACCCAAGACTAACGTTGTATGACAGTAGTGGTATGTGTGCTTATTCTTTTGATGCGGTTGATTCGATTATGGTGTTTGATAAGCCCAAACCAGATTTTTTATCGGATACAACCAAAATATGTTTTAACACCGAACTTACTTTTGAAAATATAACACCCAACAAACCATCTGTTGTAACTTGGAAGTGGTTATTCAACAATGAAGAAATATTAGGAGAGGGTCCGATAAAAAAGAATTTTACTCAAGCAGGGAAATTTGACATTACCTTGATAGCCATCGATTCAAATGGATGTAGTGATACATTAACAAAATCAGACACGCTTACTGTTTACAATGATGCCATTGCACCATTGGTTCCGTTTGTGCATAGGGCAACTGTTGTCGATAATAACACCAACTTATTTGTGTTTTATGCGAGTAAAGAAGAAGATTTTTATAGCTATAGAATTTTTTATAGTTACCTAGGTAATTCGCCTCAATCATTTATTGATGTGCTATCCGCTCAGGATACTTTTTATTTAGAAACAGGAATTAACACACTAATCAATCCTTATTCTTATGCAATATCAGCAATAGATATTTGTAACAATAGGAGTGCGGTATCACCTACACATACAACAGTAGAGCTAAAAGCTTGGCCAATTGATAATGCCATTAAATTAGCTTGGACACCTTATAAAGGATTTGGTGCAATTAGACGTTATGAGATTTGGCGAAATAATCCTGATTCGGGCAGTGCCTTTTATTTAATAAAAGATGTTTCTGCTGGAACACTTCAATATATTGATACATCGATATATTGTTTTACCAATTACTATTATAGAATAAAAACAGTTGCTCAGGATGCTGATACATCTAAATATAGTTGGAGTGATACAAGCGGTGCTACTCCTGTATATGTAAGTAGTTTGCCAGGTACAAATATTGTTAGGGCAACTGTTTTAAATGATCGTTATGTATTGGTGCAATGGAACAAACAGGCCTATGATGTAAGTTTTAAATACT
>JBFYQC010000060.1:0-20333 GCA_041302975.1 Bacteroidota bacterium | reverse complement strand
GTTAAATTAACAGATGGTGAAATTGCCAAGAAAGTAGAAAAAATATTTGACATGACGCCTTACGGAATTGAAACTCGTTTGAAATTACGTAACCCTATCTACAGCGAAACTGCGGCATATGGTCACATGGGTCGTAAGAACGAAACAGTAACAAAAACTTTTGTTTCGCCTGATGGAAAAAAAATAACCAAAAAGGTTGAATTATTTACTTGGGAGAAATTAGATTATATGGATAAAGTGAAAAAAGCGTTTAGCATAAAATAATCACAGATATCAATAATTGAAAAGGGCAGAAAATCAATGATTTTCTGCCCTTTTAGTTTTTCTATAGGTAGTTGAGTAACCTTAAAATCCAATAAGCATAATACCCGCTGCAAATGCTCTCACATCAGGTGCTTTGTTATTGTTAAAATATGGTGTTAGTGCGTAATTGGCAAATAATTTTACTTTATTGTAACCAACCCTTACAGTACCATCAACCCTAAAAGCATTCATATTAAAATCATCTTTTACAGTCCAGCGTTCTTCAGCGCCACGAGCAGTAGTTTCTGCTACTACTTTGGCCGTTGTGGTATATCTAACAATTGCCCCGGCTGCTATATGAAATCCACTATGAGCTTTTTTCTTACTACCCGGAGCGTATTTAATAAGTATAGGTACGTTTAGATCATAGGTATATAGTTTATTCGTAGTTAATGCAACACCTGCATCAGTGCTACTAAGTGTATCAATATTTGAAGTTATGTACGAGTTACCCTCAAAATGGTAGTTACTAAATTGCATGCCTAAACCTGTGGTAAATGCAACTTTATTTTTTACAATGTGTCCGTCAACTTCAAACAAGTTTAATCCATAAAACCAAGAGCTTCCCATTTTGGTGTTTAAAAACTTGTAATCAGTACTGTGTGTAAAATTCATGCTTGATGTGGTAAGCGCATTTACTCCTGTTTCAAACCCTGCATAAACACGTTTCATGCGCCTGCGTTTTTCAGTTTCATCAACAGGTTTTTCCTCGCTGTTTTTATCATCATCAATAATAATAAATTTACGTTTCCCAATTTTTAATCGTGTTGTGTCAGACTCTGGTGTATTTTTTATTGGTGGAATTGTTAGGTCTAAATCAGCAGTAAACTCATCACTACTACTTTTAATTTTTCCCGCTCCATCAATGTTAAGGGTTTTGTTTTTAGGTTCGCCTTTGTATGTCACTATACTTGCTCCATCAGCTTTTGCGTAAAGAGACTCTGTAACTAGTATTTTTGAATGGCTTCCTCCATCAGTTTCAATGTTCATATTATTTACCGATAAATTAGTTGCATTTAATATTACCGCACCATCGGTTTTAATTACGGCATTATTTGCTTTGCCGTCCAGTATCAAATTTGCCCCACCATCCATATTCACTTTAGTGTTGTTGTTAGATAAGATTAAATGTGCCTTTGATGCACCATCCATTACAATGCTAAAGTCAGATGATTTCAATGAATCTAAGCACTCTAGCTTTGCCCCACCATCCATTTTTATTTCAGTTATGGATTTTGCGAATACTTTTATTTTACCGGCTGCTCCAAAATTATCACCAATGGTAAGCTCATTATTTATTACTTTTAATCCATTAATAAGGTTTTCGGCATTGTTTTGAAAGTATACTGAATACCTGTCGGCAATTACCAATTCAACATTTGCAGTAGCACTTAAGTTTATCTTGCTAAACTCGCCAATTGGCTGGCTGTTTTGTGCTTTTATAGGTTTTAAAAATATAAGCGGGGCGCCTATTAAAACCAATGTTTTTATTATTCGTGTTTTCATAATTTGTTAGTTTAATATTAATACGATTTACTGTTTGTTAAAGTTACAGAAATCGGAAAAATTATTTTCTAGACCAGGCAAACCCTAATGCTGCAACCTCAAAACGATTGATGCGGCCTGATGTGGTGTCTTTATTAATTGTTAAATCAACACCCGTTGTTTTATTAATTATACTTACCAAAGTGATTTCTTTATTGGTATCTGTTTCGCCAATTAGCTGGTTGGTGTTTTGTTTCACTCGTTTTGCTACTAAACTTTTAATGTCATCATACTGGTCTTGTTTTATTTGGGTATGAGCCTTTGCAATGCTTAGTGTCGGGAAGTTTAATTGTGGGTCAATATCGGCAGTTAAAGTTGTAGCAATTATTTGTGTTGATATAGGTGATACTTTTTCTGTAGTCGCAATAACTTTATGAATTTTCACCACCTCATCAAGTTTTACTTTTTCTGCACCGTTGTTGGTTGCTTTGGATTTAAGTGTTTTTATTTGGGCCGAAGCTAAGTTAAGCTGCTCAATATTGTCTTGTTTGATAATAGTTTGACCCTTATTTTTTTTGTAATTGGCAATAGGCGGCTGTGGTTGATTAAGTTTAACATAAACAAAACCAATGCTGCTTAACAACATGATTACTGCGGCTATACGCAAAAATGGGGTATACCATTCAATTGTTAAAGTTGATTTTTTGAGCGCGTTTTTGTTTTGATAAATCACGCTTAAATCGGGTTTTTGTATGGTTAGGGCAAACAGTTTTTGCTCATCAAACAATTTTGAATTTTGCTTGATGGTGGTTTTAAGTTCAAGCGCTTCTTGATGGGATAAATTACCTTCAATTTCTTTAAACAATAACAGTTGGTTGCGGTTTTGCTCTGATTTTAACAGCATGCTGCTGTTAAAGTTTGTCTCAGTAGCATATAACACAATACCACCAAGGGCTTCATATTCTTGTTTGATATCCGCATGTTGCTCCAAAAACAACAATACTTCAGCTACCTCGTTTGGATGCAATGTTCCGTCAAGATAATCTATTAGGTATGTTTCGTAATTGTTTCTGTTTATGCTCATATCACCTGATATAAATTACCGATGTATTCTTTTAAAAAAACGCGTGCCCTATAAATATAAACCTTAACTTGACTTTCACTTAATCCAGTTATTTTGCCTATTTCATCATAATTGTAACCTTCATAATCGCGCAGTAAAATGACCGACCGCTGTATTTCGTTTAGTTTCGAGAGCGCTTCATTTAACACCTCTTTCACATCGCTGTAGCTGTTATGTGTTATGTAATTTGCGTCATTCACCGTTTCAAAATCTCCGGTAAATTTATCGCGTCTGATACTATCTATCATGGTATTATAGGCCGTGGTAAACAGGTATGATTTAACGGTAGCTGATTCTATTTCCGATAGTTTTACCCACAGTTTTTCAAATGCATCTTGCACAATATCTTTTGCTCTATCCTCATCTTTTATGTTTTTAAGGATAAAGCGAAATACACCATCGGCATATTGATTTACACAACTGTTGTATTCGTTAACTGTCATTGGGCTTGTGGTAATACGATTCAGACATGCTATAAGTTACATGCCGTAAAAGTATTGATCCAAAAATACTGAAATTCAGTACAATAAAAATTTTGTTAGCGGTAATTTGTACATACTCAACCCAAAGCTTTAATTTAGTAATAAATAAATTTTGCCTAATGAAAGTACTTGAGTTTTTAATTGATGCATTCAGTTGGTTGAAAATTGTTGCATCACCTTTTTTAATAGCCGCAATGATAGCCATAATTATTTACTTGAAGGTAGCGGGAATATTAGGCCTTGTATTGTCGGTAGGTATGCTGTTGGTTGGACTTGTTGTAGGAGTAATTTTGGCTACACGTATCTGGAAAACAAAAGGTACCACCAATTTTTTAGCGCGTATACATGCAACTCCTGAGTTGGATAAAGTTGATCAAGAAAAGAAATAGGGTTTAAAACTCAAGCACAACTTTTTCTCTTTCTTTTTTCATACGTGCAGGTATGGCCGCAAGAAGTGCGGTTGTAAAACTTTCAATCAATTGTTTTTTCAAATCAACGCGGTGGGTTACCACACTTATTTCACGGACAGGGTCGGGCTTTTTAAAATAACGAACGCGTTCCATTTGGTCATCATTAAAATCAAAAATACTTAGCTCTGGTAAAATGGTAATTCCACTGTTTATCTCCACCATTTTTTTAAGGGTTTCTAAGCTACCTGTTTGGTATTGGAACTGCTTATTTTTTGAATTGCCCTTATTTCCAGTACAAAGATTTAAAACTTGGTTGCGTAAACAATGGCCTTCGTTTAAAATCCATGTTTCCGTTGCATCAATATCGTCAGGAGTTAATGTTTTTTTGTTAAACAACTTATTATCTTCACTCATGTATGCTACCAATGGCTCGTAAAATAAAGTTGTATATTGCAAATAACCAGCTTCAATTGGTGTGGCCATAATGCCACAATCTAGTTGGTCGTTTTTAAGTTGTTGTAATATTTGTGCAGTTGTAACTTCTACTATCTCAATATTTATTTTTGGGTGATTTTTCATGAAATCAACTAAAAACAACGGCAATACATAAGGTGCAATAGTAGGTATAATACCAATCCTAAGTTGACCTGTTAATTCCCCCTTTTTATCTTCATTAACGATCTCGGTTAATCGGCTGCATTGTTTTAAAACCTCTCTTGACTGCTGTATAACACGTACACCAATCTCTGTAGCTACAACTGGTTGGCGGCTTCTATCAAAAATTCTAATTCCAAGCTCTCGCTCTAATTTCTGAATTTGCATGCTTAATGCTGGTTGACTTACTGAACATTTTTCTGCAGCCGTTAAAAAGTTACCGTGTGTGTCTACTGCTATAACGTATTCTAGTTGGGTAATTGTCATATCAACAAAACTAATACAAATTATTACAACATAGCTTTGGTTGATATTAATCAGATTTCATCCAATTAATTATCAGGAAATAAACCGCAAGATGTGTTGAGATAGTAGCTCAGTTTCCTCGATATGCCCCATGTGGGCACTGTTATTTAAGTAGGCCACATAGCTTTGTTTGCAACGTAAAGATTGATGTAACATATCTTCTTGAGGGATGAGTTCGTCATACTTACCAATTCCCCAAAATACGGGCAAAGTTGTTTGCTCTAAAAAAGCAACCGAGTCTTCTCGGTTTTTCATGGCGGTTAAAGCCTCGCTTAATCCCTCAGCGGTAAAATCATCAGCAATATTAACGTAAGGTGTAATGACCTCTTGTGGTGTATTAGGATGAAACAAGGGTGGAATAAAATTACGTGCGTAAAACGATGGTCCTTTTTCGGTTATTAACCTCTTAGCTTGATCGCGTTTTAGTTTACGTTCTTCACTGTCGGGTTTGGCAGTGCTATGCAACAGGCCAATGGAGTTAAGCATATGACCATATTTTTTAGCAAAAGCTAAGGTAACATAACCTCCCATGCTATGTCCAATTAACACCACTCTACTTTCGCCTAAATTAACAAGCAATTGATACAACGCATCTGCCATGCTTTCCATTGTACTGTTTGTTTGTACAACTGATTTTCCTGCACCTGGCAAATCGGGCGTTATAACTTTACAGTGCGCTTTAAGCAACAACACCTGCTTGTTGAAGCAGGTGTTGTTTTCACAAAATCCGTGAAGAAGCACTACTGTTTTGCCTGTTCCGGCTGTTGTGTAGTGTAACATAGTGTTTTAAACTATTAGTAAAATTTGTAACGGTTATCTTCTACTTTTTTCAACTCTTTCAATGTTTCAAAAGTTCCGTATTCTATACGTTGAGATAACTGTGTTTGCATTTCATTTTTATATACACTGATATCACCAATTGCTGGAGCTTCGTTTACTTTATTAATTGTGTATATGTATACTGCATTATCACCCTTTATTGGACCAGAAATTTTACCTATTGCTTTGGCTCCAAATAAAGTACCTACCATAATATTATCTGGACCAATGTAAGCTATGTTATTATTATCAAACGATTGTCCTGTTATTGGGGTTATGCTAAGTTGTAACTTAGCAGCAATCTCTTGAATATTATTTGCACCTGTTAAAGCACTATTGGCCTTTTCTAATAATTGTTCAGCCTTTTTCTCTTTACGGTAATCAGTTTCAACGCGTGCTTTTACGGTTTCAAAGTCTGCTTTCCCCTTCTCGCGAACAGCAGTTAAAACAGCAACAATAAACTTGTCATTAACAGAAAATACTTCAGAAACATTACCGTTTTTAGCGTTAAAAGCCCAACGAACAACTTCTCGTGCTTCCATCACACCGCCAATTTGTTTATCGTTTTCACGAACAAATTCAGCGGTACGCTTTACTAATTGCTGATCAGTAATTAATTTATCAAATGCCTCAATATCTGAGCAGTTTGCTGCAAATTGACTTGCAGAATTGTAGGCAGTAGATGTAGTAGCTTCACTTGGTTGAATAGAACGGCTTAGTACACCAGCACAAACTAATTTCTTTGATTTATCTTCTGTGATTTTTAAGATGTGAACACCAAATTGCGTTTTAAGTACACGCATATCACCTTTTTTACCAGTTAATACTGCATCGTTAAATTCTTTAACCATTTGGCCTTCGCTAAACCAACCTAAATCACCACCACGTTGTGCTGTTCCATCAGTTCCATATTGTGCAGCCATTGCACCAAAATCAGCACCACCTTTTATTTGTGTCATTACCTCATTGGCCCTTTTGATAGTAGCTGCAGTATCGCCATTTTCTGTTTTAAATAAAATGTGGCTTGCACGCATTTGAAATACACTATCTTGCTTAGTACCTACAATCTTGTAAATGTTGTATTTGCCTTCGCTAAAAATTGGTCCGATGATGGCACCAACCGAATCGCGGAATAAACGACCTGCTATTTCTTCAGGGTAAGCTGAGCGCGGTTTAGCGGTTGGGTCGAATTTAACATCGCTATTGGCATCAACATACAAGGTATCATTTGTAGCCAAAGAAAATTGTGCTAATTGGTCAACTACCCATTTTTCTGCAGCTGCAGTATCGCTTGAACTAGCAACAGCATCAAACATTACAAAATCTAATTTACGGCTGTTATCTTTTTCTGCATACTTCTTAACGTTTTTGTTCATATATGCTTTCAAGTCGCTTTCTTCCGCAACTATACTCGAATCAGCTATGCTGAAATAGTTTAATGCTACAGCATCAACATCAACTGTTTTGGAGCGATTGTTATATAATGATTTTGCTTCTAAAGAAGTTGCATATATACCTTTACGAATTAACGCATAATATTTTTTGGTTAATCCGTCTTGTAATAAATATGTTTCAAAGTCGTGTAATCTTTTTTTAGCATCAGCGTCTCCTTTTTCGTTAATCTGTTTTAGGTTACTAACCACCATAGATTTGTCGAAAGTTCCAGTTTGAGGATTAGTGAACGATTGTTTAACTTGAGGATGAACATTGTCTCCAACAAACATATCAATTAACTCTTCGTTGGTTACCTTGATACCAAGGTTTTCGTACTCACCTTCCATGATTCCCTCCATCACTAATTGGCTCCAAGTTTGTTCACGCACCATATCAATGGTATTTTGATCCATAGCTGCATCAGGCCCCATTTGTTGGCGAGTGGCTTCGGTGTTTTGTACTACTTTGGCTTCAAAAGCCTTCACACCAATCTCTTCTCCATCAATTACACCTACACTTGTACTTTGCGAACCGCCAAAAATACGACTGTTGCTTTGTAGCGCATCCGAAATTACAAATAGCGCTAAAGCCCCGCCAATCACTACTATGGCCAAGCCCGATCTGTTTCTGATTTTCTCTAATATCGACATGTTATATCTAGTTGTTTTTTATTGTTCTGTTTAATAAAGCGAGCGAAAATAAATCTGTTAATCGTATAAAGCAACAAAATTTAGCTTGCAGGATAGCTTTAAAATCAAAACTTTGCAAACAATTCGTAAGTAAACATGAACAATTCATCGACAAATACTCTAAATAAAACACGCTTATTGTTAATTCCCAACTATTTAGCTGATGACAATCCTGTAAATTTTATTGCAGATTTTGTGCGTCAACAAGTTTATCATCTTAAACATTTTGTGGTAGAGAACGAAAAAGTAGCCCGAGGCTTAATAAAAAAACTTAAATTGGAGTCAACCCAACAAGAGTTAACCATACTTTTATGGAACGAGCATAGCAAGGAATTAGAAATGCGCGAAATTACCGATATGATGAAGTTAGGTGTTGATATTGGTTTAATTACTGATGCAGGTTTACCTTGTATTGCCGATCCGGGCGCTGACATAGTAAAAATTGCACATGAAAAGGGTATTGAGGTTGTTCCATTACCTGGTGCATCTAGTATTTTTATGGCTTTGATGGCCAGTGGTTTCAACGGTCAGGGTTTTGCGTTTAACGGTTATTTACCAATAGATAAAATTCAAAGAGCCAAAAAAATAAAGCAACTAGAAAGTGATTTGTTAATCCGTAAACAAACACAAATTTTTATGGAGGCTCCATATCGTAATAACCAATTATTGTCTGATGTATTAGCAAATTGCAATGCTCAAACAAAACTTTGTATAGCTTGTAATATAAGCGCTGCAGATGGTTTTATTAAAACTAAAACTATAGCACAGTGGCGTCAAAAGTTACCCGATTTGCATAAAAAACCAGTAATTTTTGTTTTAGGAAATTAGTTTAAAGGTATTTTAATTATCTAATAATAAAATAGTTAGATATCAATAATATGGTAGAAAGTTTAAATAGATTCGATAATTAATTGCCGTTTTAAGGTAAACAGTTGCTTGGAAAAAACAAAAAAAGTATTGTATATTAGAATAGGCTGGGTGTTTTATCTTAACATTAAAAATACAATTACAATCATTTCATGAATTAGACAATAACAGCGTTATCTCTGTATAATTATAAATTTAGCTGATAAAATTAGAACTTGCATTATTGCCGTTGTTGGTATAAAGGCAAAATTTAATAAATCAATTTTGGCTGCGCATTTGACAGCAAACGAAATTATGAATAACAATAGGCACAAAATTGTGTTTGTTAATCTACAATAAAAGATTGAATAAAATGTAGAATCACTTGGAGCTAAATCATCGTAAAGTCTATGTTAGTTATTTTATTTTACTGTTTTAAGTTTAAAAATTGCTTTTTATTCAGATATTACTAATTTTGTCTAACACATGTTAGGTTATGTCTGAATCACTCACAACCAATAGAAAGGAACAATTACTTGAAGTAGCTGCTAAGTTATTCAAGCAAAGAGGTTATGCTGCGACCTCCATGCGAGATTTAGCTGCTGAGTTAGGAATTGAAGCTGCCAGCTTATACCACCATATTAAATCGAAAGAAGAAATTCTTGAAACCATTTGCTTTGAATTAGCCTCAAAATTTAGCACGGCCATTACCGATGTAAATGACATTTATTTTAATGCCGAGGAAAAGTTGCGTAGTGCTATTAAAAATCATGTTCAAATCATAACCCAAAATACCAACCAATCAGCCGTTTTTTTGCAAGAGTGGCGTAATTTGAGTGAGCCTAAATTAAGTGAGTTCATGCAGTTGCGTGATGCATACGAAAACGGGATACGTGTTATTTTAAAAGATGGTATGAATGAAGATGTATTTGATGAGGTAGACGAGAAATTTGCCTCTCTAACCATTTTATCAACTGTTAACTGGATTAACGAATGGTATAATCCAAATGGTAGAATGAATTCAGAAGAGATAGCCCAAAAACTAAGTGATTTTATTTTAGGAGGATTAAGAAAAAAGCTGGTAACAGACATTAATTACAAGCCATAGCAGGAGAAATTACGCGTTTCGAAACATTAAAATCGAAATGTGAAAAGAATAAACTAAGAACCGCAAACTAAAAAACTAATAACTAAAATATATGTACGGAAACGCTTACATCGATCCAAACGAAAAGGCTAATGCAATGATAGCCGGTGAGGATCCAATTAAATTGGCCGAATTTGAGGCGCGTATTGCCCGTGGCGAAAAAATTGAACCTAAAGACTGGATGCCTAAAGAGTACCGCAAACAGTTAGTTCGTATGATAGAGCAGCATGCACACTCAGAAATTATTGGTGCTTTGCCAGAAGGCACTTGGATTACGCGTGCTCCGGGCTTTAAACGTAAAATGGCTTTAATGGCTAAGGTGCAAGATGAAGTAGGTCATGCACAACTATTATATAGTGCTGCCGAAACCCTTGGTAAAAGTCGCGAAGACATGACTAATGATTTAATTACCGGTAAAAGTAAATATAGCAATGTATTTAATTACCCTGCTTTTACGTGGGCTGATGCATGTATTATTGCTTGGTTAATTGATGCTGGTGCAATTATAAATCAGGTGGCAAATGCCAAAGGAAGTTATGGTCCATACTGCCGTGCGTTAGATAGAATTTGTACCGAAGAAAGTTTTCACTTAAAATATGGTCATGACAATGTAGTAACACTTGCAACCGGAACACCTATTCAGCGCCAAATGGTGCAAGAAGCACTAACGCGTTGGTGGCCTCCAATTATGCACTTTTTTGGTCCAAGTGATAAAATTTCGCAACACACAGAAATATTAATGCGCTGGAAAGTAAAAATGGCAAGTAACGATGATATGCGTCAACAATTTTTAAACATGTATGTGCCGAAAATTTGGGATTTAGGCTTAACCGTTCCAGACCCTAATTTGAAATTAAACGAAGAAACTAAAAAGTGGGATTATACTGAGCCAGATTGGGATGAGTTTAAACGTGTAATTAATGGTGGAGGCCCATGCAATGCTGAACGTTTGGCGGTTCGTAGAATGGCTGAAGAGCGCGGTCGTTGGGTACGTAAAGCACTTTACAATGCTTCAGAAAAATACGCTACTCCATTAGCATAATCTATAACTGTATTTTTATGATTAAATCACTTGATCCGCGTGTTGCACGCGAACAAATAGAAGAGAACAACCTCATCGATCCTTTAACACCAATGGATAATTGGGAAACTTATGAAGTTTTCCATCAAAAAAAACGTGGCGACCAGCATATGCATGTTGGTATTGTTCATGCACCAAATCCAGAAATGGCTTTGTTGTTTGGTAAAGAACAATATGGGCGCAGAAGTATCACTGTAAACATTTGGGTGGTAAAAACGGCTAACGTTTTTGCTAGTGAATACGATGATGCTGATATGTTTGAAACCACACCTGAAAAGCAATATCGCGAAGCGGGTGGTTACAAGGTGATGGAGAAAATTAACAAGTACAAGAAGGCACAAAAAGTGTAATGACATTTGATAAGTTTATTGCGTATGTAGGGCATGCTTTTATGTTGGTGCTTATTTTTTTCTCGGTATATTTTTACCAAGAAAGAATGTTACATACCGATAACGCTTATGGTGTTTTAACACTTATTAATACAGAAAACTTCATCATACCACATTATAGGTATCCGCTGGTATTTACACAGTTTTTACCCATAGTTGCCGTAAAGCTTGGTGCAAGTTTAAAAATGGTAATCATAGCTTACTCGGCTGGTTTTTACTTACTGTATTATGCATGTTTTTTGCTAGCCATGTTTGCCTACAAAAACATAAAAGTGTCATTGCTTATCTTGTTGAGTTTATTGGTAACCACCAGCGAAATTTTTTTCCTTCAAACAGAAATTGCGCATGGCTTAATTTTTAGTTCTTTGTTTTATGCGTGGCTTAATTACAGCGTAAACTATACAAGTGTATTTAAAAATATAACCCACCAATTTACAGGTATTGTTATTTTTTTAACTGCTGTGCTATTTCATCCATTATCAGCATTATTTACTGGTTTAATTTTGGTTTGGAATGTACTTGAAAAACGTAATTGGTTTGAAATAAAATCAATGGTATTTTTAATGCTTGCTTTTTTGGTATTGTTCATCAAAGCTAAACTTACTCCTGATGGTTCTTATGAAGATAGTTTTTATCCATCGAAAGAAGAGTTGTGGAACGCTTTAACAAACCTTGATCAAGCTTTTGTTTTCAGGTTTTTTATAGCGCGCTTAGAAGGGCTGTACTTATTACCAACAATTATGCTACTACATACAGTAATTTGGTATGGCTATAAAAAGCACTGGTTAAAGTTGCTGTTTTTATTGTTGGTATCAGTTGGCTATGTAGTGCTTGCTTCGGCAATGTTTAAGGGCGATTCTGAAATAATGATGGAACGTATTTTTTTATTGTATGGCGCCATTGTATCATTAGGTTTTGTTCATGTTTTGTTTGATGTGAGTTCAACCTTTAATCAACCCAAAATAAACGTACCTTTAACGGTATTGGTTGTTGGATGTTTAGTGGCCGGAGTAGTTAAAATTTTGGAAGCATCAGTCAAATACAATTACAGGATAAGTTTGGTTAAACAACAAGCTGATGCAGCACAGATGCAAGAGGGTTCAAAGTTTTATGTATTGAACAAGGATGTTGCCTATCCATTTGCCATGTGGGCCAATGCTTGCGAGCAAATATTGTATAGTGCGTTACATTATCCCAATACTGCCAAAACGATATATATTTTTAATGATGAGGCCGAAGCGCAAAAAACATTAAGCAAGATAAATACAGAGATGTTTTTGATGGTACCATTTTATTTTACGGTTTACGATGATATACTGAACAAAAAGTATTTTCCTTTAAAACCCGATACTTATAAATATTTAAAATTGAATTGATATGAATACAACTGCAATAAAAGAGTTATTGTACAAAATGGCTGATGATCTTTTAATCATTGGACATAGAAACAGTGAGTGGACCGGCCTGGGTCCGATATTGGAAGAAGACATTGCCTTTTCTTCTATGGCACAAGATAAAATTGGACAATCGCAGGCATTGTTCCAATTGTTGCATGGGTTGGGCGAGCAAGAACCCGATACGGTTGCATTTACGCGTAATGCAAAACAATTTCATAATGCACAGTTTGTTGAGTTGCCAAATGGTGATTACGACTTTAGTTTAATGCGTCATTTTTTATATGATGTAGCAGACCAGTTACGTTTTGAAATGTTGGCCAGCAGCGGCTACGAACCATTAGCAAAAGTTGCGCGTAAAATTAAAGGTGAGTTAAAGTACCATGTTTTTCATGCCAATACCTGGATAGTAAAATTGGGTAGCGCAAACGAAGAAAGTAAAGCACGCATGCAAACCGCTTTAAACGATGCATGGAATTTTGCATTGGGTTTGTTTGAAGAAGGTGATTTTGAAAACGACTTAAAAAATGAAGGTGTGTTTGCCGGTGAAGTTGCACTTAGACAACTTTGGTTAGAAACTATTACTCCAACATTAACCAAAGCAACACTTAACATTCCTCATGAAAATACATGGGAACCTAAATTAGGCGGACGAAAAGGTATCCATACCGAACATCTAGAACCTTTGGTTGAGGAAATGAGCGAAGTATTTAGGGTGGATCCAAGTGCTGAGTGGTAATAAACATTGCACGCGTGATTTTGGTTTAAGTTTACAGTGTTAAGCAATTTTTGTATGATTACAGAACAAGAAATTTGGAAAGGACTTGAGCTGGTTAAAGACCCCGAGATACCAACGTTAAGTATGGTTGATATGGGGATTATAACCAAGGTGGAAGTACGTGGCGAAAGCAGTGTTTTTGTTGAAATGACACCAACTTTTACCGGATGTCCTGCTATAAAAATGATGGAGGGTATGGTTGCCGATAGGTTAAAGGAAATGGGCATTATCCAAATAGAGGTAGTAACTACTTTCGACAAACCTTGGGACAGCAACAAACTTACCGAAAGGGGCTTAATGTGTTTAAAAAAACACGGTCTTGCACCGCCTGTTAAACACAGTGGTGAAGTAACTTTGGAGTTATTAGAGCACACCGAGTGCCCATTTTGTGGGAGTAAAAATACAGAAATGAAAAGCCCCTTCGGACCAACACTGTGTCGCAGTATGCATTACTGCAACGATTGTCTTCAGGCGTTTGAAGGATTTAAACCGGTTGTGTAATTCACATAATTTTATCAGATATTCGAGGCCAATGAAAAACATTGGCCTCTTTTGTATTTTGGTTTTGGCAACGCTTGCTTCGTGTAAGAGTAAAAAAGGTGTACCTCAAACCAAAAAGACTGAACCCACTAGGAAAGAATACCGCGAGCTAAGTGTGAAACTGAATCTAGTCATTGACAAGTCTGATAATATTAAGCTATATAAGTTTGTGGGTAATTGGTTGGGAGTACCTCATAAATTAGGTAGCTGTACCAGTTCTGCTATTGACTGTTCTTGCTTCGTACAATTGTTATACCAGCAAGTTTATGGTAACAAATTGCCGCGTACAGCTGCCGAAATGCACAAGGAGAGTAAAGAAATAAAATCAAGAGATTTAAGTGAGGGAGATTTGGTGTTTTTTAAGATAAACGCTAAAAAAGTATCTCATGTAGGAGTTTACCTAAAAGAAGGATGGTTTGCGCATGTTAGTACAAGCAAAGGTGTAATGATTAATAATTTGAGCGAAGCTTATTATCAAAAGCATTATACCTCGTCTGGTAGGGTTAAATAACTTTATCGAATTAAAGTTACGGTTCCCTTCTTTACAAAACGTTCTCCTGATACATAAGTACCTTCTACCAGCCAGACATAGGTTTCTGTAACAGCAGGTACATCTCCATTGTCATAACCATCCCAATATTTATTTACATCTGTAGTTTCAAACACCGATTTCCCCCATCTGTCATAAATTCTGAATAAATAATCTTCATTTCTTACCCCCGTTTTAATAGGGATAAAAACTTCGTTGTACCCATCTCCATTTGGTGAAAATGCTGTTGGCACGTGTATTGCCCCCTTATCATCAACTGTAATAACATCTTTATTTATGGTGGTATCGGTACAACCAAATTGGTTTATCACAATTAATTGTATGCTATATATTCCGCTTGTATTAAAATAATAAGAACTATTTGTATTGGTATCGGTAAAAATAGTTTGGTTGTTTTGATTAAATACACTCCAATTTGAACGGAAAGCATCGAAAGATGTGTTGGTAAAAAATGAAGTAGAATTCGGCAAATACAACATACTTGGTGCCACATTAAACCTTGCTCTTGGTAAATCGTGTACAGTAATAACTTTTACTTTTACAATAGTTGAGTCTCCACCCAGTCCAAATGCTTTTAGTTTTACGGTATATGTATCATCACGCGTATACGTGTGTTGCGGATGCTCCTCAGTTGATGTGTTGCCATCACCAAAATCCCACTCGTAACTGTATGCGTATTTACTTAGGTTAGTAAATGTAACAGGTAGTGGTTTACAGCCTTCTTTAGGGTTATAATCAAAATCTGGAGCGGGTGCTTGCGGAAAAACATACAAGGTTTTTATAATGGTATCTGTACAACCATTTATGCTGCTAACTATTAAACGCACATTGTAATAACCGGAATCGGTAAAGGTGTGTGATGGATTTTGTTGGTTCGAAAAGTTATTGGAGCTATTGGCATCATCAAAATTCCAATTATATGTTAAAGGTCCGTTGCCAATAAACGACCTATCGCTAAAGTTAACGGTAGTATTGGGTACTTGTGGTTGAAAAGGTGTGTACACAAACTCAGCCCTTGGTATTTCATAAATATTGACGTAACTCAATTTGGTAGTGGTATCGCTACACCCAAATCTATCGTAAGCAATTAAGGTAATGTTATATCCACCTGAGTTATTGTATGCGTGAGTTGGAACACTATCGTTTGATCCTGCACCATCACCAAATAACCAAAAATAGTTAACTGCATTGCGCGATTTATTTTCAAATTGGACATCTAAATTTAAGCAACTTGAGGTGGTTGATGCAGCAAAATCAGCCAACACCAGAGGACGAACAACTACGTTTGTTTCTGCGGTATCACGGCATCCGTTAACACTTGTTGCAACCATTCGTATCTGGTAATTGGTATCAATGTTTGGCCTTGTCCGGTAATAATGTGTTGGAGATTGTTGGTTACTTGTATATCCATCACCAAAACGCCAGAAATAATTACTTGCGCCTTGTGTTGAGTTTAAAAAATGAAACTCGCCTGTATCACATCTTAACGATTTGTTGGCATTGATGTTTGCTGTTGGTAAAGGGTAAACAGTAATATTTCTTTTAGCGGTATCAATACAGCCACTGCTGCTAATGGCAGTTAAAGTAACCGGGTAAACCCTGTTCACCAAAGTCAAATTATTCTCGAAAAGTTTAGTTGGTGTAGCAACTGAATCTGTTGTAGCATCCCCAAAATCCCAATGGTATTTTGCACCGCGTAACGAGTTATTGGTAAATATAACTGTATGTGGTGTACATGCTGCTGTAACATTTGCAAACAGTGCTTCCGGCAATGTGTTTACCTTAACGGGTTTTATAATGGTATCGTTACAACCATATGGCGAGATGGTAACCAACCTCACTAAATATGTGGTGTCTTTTGTTGGTAATGCTGCAAAATTATTAGCCGGATTTATGGCTGTGGATGTTTGTCCGTTACCAAAATTCCAACGGTGTTGTACACCGCCTAAAGAGGCATTAAAAAAGGCGATGTTTCCTGTTCCACATATGCTATCGTTTGATGAAAAATAGGCAGCAACTGGAGTGTATCGTGCAATAATTGTTGTGCTCACACTATCACCCAAACAACCGTATTGCGATTGTGATGCAAGTTTAACCTGATAAACCGAATCGTACATAGGGTAAGCGGCAAACACATGCGTAGGGTTGATGGCAGATGAAGTATCACCATCATTAAAATTCCAATAGTATTTATTTGCCAGTTGTGTGGTGTTGGTAAACTGAATAGTTAATGGTCCGCAGCCTGCGTTTTTATTGGTAGTAAAACTTGTTATTGGTTTTGGATGAACCCTAACTGTACTCGAAACAGTATCAATACAACCATGCTCACTCATTGCTTGTAAACTAACGCTATAAACCGTATCGGTTAATATATTGGCTACATAATTTGATGATGCATTTTGTGTGATGGCCGCATTTCCATTACCCAGTTGCCAAATAAAACTCATGATGTTAATTGAACCAGTATCGTTTGGAATAGATTGATTTGTAAAGTTTACATTCAAAGGTCCGCAGCCCGCTGTTACGTTTTGGGTAAACTGTGCTTTTGGGTTTGGATATACACGGGAGTTTTGATAAGCTGTATCTCTGCAACCATGCTCGCTAAAGGCAATTAACCTGATTTGATAAATGCTATCTAGCGTTTTTGATGCTAAGTAAGTAGCACTTGGGTTTACTTGTGTTGATGTTTGTCCATTGCCCAATTGCCACATAAAACTCATCACACCAATTGTTCCCGTATCATTTGGTACAGATTGATTGGTGAAAGTAGTATTTAATGGTCCGCAACCATTAGGATTGTTTATGGTAAAGCGAGCATCCGGGTTTGGATAAATACGTACATTTGCGGTTGATGTATCACTGCAACCAAACCTGCTAAATGCAATAAGTCGTGCAGTATAATTGGTGTCTTGTATGTTTGATGCGGTATAAATTGTTGTAGGATTTGTTTGGGTTGAATTTTGGTTGTTGCCAAACTGCCACACAAAACTCATGTTGCTTTGGTTGCCTCCAAAATTATGGGTTGAAGCATTGTTAAGCGACACACTTAATGGCCCGCAACCATTATTTACTGATGGCGTAAAAACACTCTGTGGATTAGGAAAAACCCTTACCGTTTTACTGATACTATCAGCACAACCCGGTCCGTTGGTAGCAATTAATTTTATGGTATAAATGCTATCACTATTTAGCGAGGCCAAATACACACTCGATGCATTAACAGTATTTGCAGTTTGGCCGTTTCCTAACTTCCACACATAACTAATTCCGTTAGGTGTGGTGTTGTTAAACGTTACGCTTAACGGTCCGCAACCGCTGTCTTTACTCATGGTAAAGTTAGGTGTTGGGTTACCGAAAGTATACAAGGTTTTAACGGCAGTATCGGGTTTACAGTTATATTGGTTCAACGCAACTAACTTAACTGTTACCACTTGGCCACTTTGGTTTATCAGTGTATCAATTCTGTTTGTTTGGGTTGATGTTTGTGCGTTTCCAACAAACCATTTATAGTTGTTTGATAGGTATGATGTATTGTTAAAAGTAAAGTTAAAAGGCGCACAGCCAATGGTATCATTCACCACAAAATTAGCTACAGGCAATGGCCTTGCATTAACAACACGCGTGGTAGAATCTTTACAACCCTGCATACTGTAAGCAACTAATTTAACCGTGTATGTTCCGGTATCGTTGTATTTGTATTTAAATGGTGTACCAAAACTTTCGAATACATCACCCGTGTTGTTACCAAAATTCCATCCGTATGATATTGCACCAGTTGTAGTATTGTTAAATGTAAAAGTATCATTCACGCAGGTCGATACACTAACAGGATTAAAGTTGGCCACCGGACTCACATTAACTATGGTATTTAAACTATCGGTATTGCTACAACCATTGTTGGTGGTTACTGTTAGTTTGGTTTTAAAATTACCTGAATTGATAAACCTAAATGTTGGGTGTTGTGTAGTGCTATCCGTTATTCCATTGTTATCAAAATCCCATACCCATTGTACTATGGTATTTCCAAAACCAACCGTAGAGCTATCTTTAAATTGTGTGAGTTGATTGCTGCATGAAATGTTTCTAAACAAACGCGCATCAGGGTTTGGATGTACCGTAATATTTTGTGTTGATGTGGCTGCACATCCCGTGTTGTTTGTTGCGATGTAAATTACCGCATAATTTCCGGGTGATGGAAACACATACGTGGTGTCTTCAACCCTTGCTGTATCAGCTGTGCCAAAGCTCCACTTGTGCTGTGTAATGGTACTTGGTGCTGTGGTTGTAGCTGTTGCATTAAAAGTAACAACTTGTTTATCGCAAATATTTGCAGGTAAATAATTAAAACTTACAACTGGAGATGGTTTAACCAAGACGCTCAAGGTATCCGTATCCACACAGTTTTTGTCGGTGGTAATTTTTAGTACTGCGGTAAAATTTCCTTGTGTAGGGTAGGTATAATTTTGGGTTGATGTAACAGCAGTTGCACTATCTCCATTACCAAAATACCATCTGTGTTGTGTAATCACATCGCCCGGTGCAAGTGTTGAGTTTCCGGTAAATTGAGTTGCATTATTTCGGCAAACGGTATCTACCGAAAAGTTTGCGGTAGGCAACGTACTCACTGCAATATTTACCTGTTGTGAATCTTTACCGCAAGTATCTGTAACCACCAATTTAATGGTAAAACTTCCTGTGCTGTTGTAGGTAATTGGCCCAGGGTTTCTTAGGGTTGATGTTTGTCCATTTCCAAAATTCCAATAATAGGTGGCCGTAGGGCTTTGGTTAACGGTGTTGTTAACCGGAGTTATGGTGTGTGGCACACAACCCGAAGTGGCGTTACCAATTTGTACTAAAGGTCGCGCGTAAACTCGCACAGTATCACGCCTCGTTACATTGGTGGCACATGAGTTACTTACTTGTAGCCTTACCACATAAGTTCCGGGGTTGTTATAAGTAACATTTCTACTCACCAATGTTGATGATGCCGGTGTACCACCCGTAAATGTCCAAGTTCGGGTATTTCCAATACCTATTGAAGTATCGTTAACACTGACAGTTAGCGGTGCACAACCAAATTTTGGGGTAAGTGTAAAACCAACTTGTGGTGGTGTATTTAACACAACGTTTGCATAGGTAGTATCACTTCCACAACCATTGCTATCAATAAGCATAATGGTGTAGTTGCCATAATCGGGGAAGGTATGTGTTTGGGGACCTTTGGAAGTTATCCATCCGGTATTGGTTCCATCACCAAAATCCCAGTAATAATAACGTTGCCCGGTAATACAATTATCAACCGATGAGTTGCCAAACGTGTAAGTTAAACTTGGTAAACACAAATTAGCAGGAGGGTTAATTCCGGCTTCGTCCTTATCAAAAATTAAGATAGGAGAGATGGTGTAAGTTGAAGCATTGTTTGGCCCAGTGTTACAATTTGGATTAAACGCACGCAACGAAACCGTATATACACAATTGCCCGTACCAACAGGTAAATAAGTATGAGAAATAGGTTGGTTGGCTTGTGTCCAATTTCTTGTTATGATGGTTCCATCGCCAAAGTTCCAAGTTAAAATGGTACCCGGTAAAGCATTTTGGGTGGAGTCTTGAAAAGTAATGGTGTGTGGCGCACAGCCCGCTAGTTGCCCCGATGGCAATGGTTTGATGGAAGTACTAACCGGACGCATGTTATAAACTGTACCTGTTATGGTATCGGTACAAGTGCCATTAACAGTAACAATACGTACGGTATATAAACCCAATGCTGTGTAGGTGTGATTAACTGATGCACCAACAGCCAACGAAACACCACTTGCATTGGGTGAAGCATCACCCCAAATAATGGTGTAATTATTCAGCACCACATTAGATGCAATGTTGATGTTAAAATTATCGTTTTGTAA
>JBFYQC010000059.1:0-17973 GCA_041302975.1 Bacteroidota bacterium | reverse complement strand
AAAAAGAAACCGGCTGTAATGGAAACAGAAATGGGTGATGTTATTGCAATACGTCATATTATGTTCTTGTCATTAAGCTATGACCATCGTGTTGTAGATGGTTCACTCGGAGGTTCATTCTTACGTAGAGTAGCTGATTATATGGAGCAATGGGATGTAAACAGAGAGATTTAAATAATAATATACCATAATAAAAAAGAGCCACTTATTAAAGTAAGTGGCTCTTTTTTTTTCTTTTAACATTTACTAAAAGTTGAAGTAGAGCAAATAAACAAAATGCATATTTGAATTGAATATTAAAGAATTAAGATCATTTATGTGAATATATTAGAGCCTTAAAATTAAACCATAATTCAATACGGGCGAAAAGGATTGTTCCATATTTCCCAGGTGGTCGTAAGCATAACCATATTGAACAAAAATTCTTTTAATAAACTTGGCCTCCGAAGCTAATGATATTCCTGAATGAATATCATGACAGATAAAACCACCTACGTTTTTAAGATTACCTGAAGTTACCGCTGAGCCCATATAAAACCTTAGAAAGTATGAATTAGTTAATAAGCTTGTCCCCCAACCTGCAAATGGGTTTATCATATTTAAAGGCAGGGTAGCATAATTGTATTGGTATCTTACATTAGCAATTAATTTAACCCTTCCGTCTAAACCAATCATAATATTGTACTGGCTTCTTCCTTTTTCTTTGTATGCACCTATTCCAAAATATGGGATAATGTTTTTAGATATTTGATAAGCACCCACCTCAGCACTTAAATTAAGATGAGAGCCCCATCGAACCCCTCCACAAATCCAAAAGCTAAAGTAATAAAACGAATCAACCTTTAAACAACATGGTTCGCGCTTCTGTAATAGAGGAACTGTATAATTCGGACTGATTTCATTGTGCTTTTTTAAGGGTAAGGTTAAAAAATAATAGGGTTTGTTTTTTCTACCCAATTTCGTTCGCCAAACTACTTTAACATTTGTACCATTATAAAAATAAGAGTGGTTGTTGAATGAGCTTACAAATTCTTTTGGAACTCGCGCTTCTACTGTTTTACTATTAAATAAAGATGTCTTATATTGGATATTGTATGAAACTAATGCGTCATAAACATTGCAAGTATCAATTTTAGGTTGTGAGATACTACTGTCACCAATAATGTAACCACACGTTTTACAAGGCAAATCAGATAAATAAAATACACTAAACTTATCAAAAGTATTTTTGGGGATTTCAGTCTGGTATCTTGCCCTTGCATACCAATAAGAACCGGTTGTCTTTTTCCTCCACTTTACTTTAATATAATTAATATTTGTATCGTTTTTAACTATGGCATAATAAAGCGAATCTTTAATCTTTTTTCTACTTAAACAATGGTTGGTTTCCATTTCTAAAATAACAAACTCTTCTTTTTTCTTCTTAACCACAAATTTGCGCGACACCGATAAAACATCATAGGCAGTGGTGATACACTTAGGATGAAAAACTGAAACAATATCTGGTGTCGTATCATTAATTTGCTCTTTCGTATATATAAAAACCTCTACCCTTCTGTCTGTTGTTTCAATCTTTTTATCCGTTTCACCAACTGCATAATATTTAAATTTAACCCGATACGGAATAGCTTTTTTCATATAATGCATTACCTCTTTAGCTCTATCTTTTGATAGTTCCATGTTGGCTTTTTGATTTCCTAAAGAGTC
Source organism: Bacteroidota bacterium (assembly GCA_041302975.1). GTDB lineage: Bacteria > Bacteroidota > Bacteroidia > UKL13-3 > UKL13-3 > UBA6183. The sequence goes on along the minus strand of JBFYQC010000059.1, from coordinate 16,266 downwards.
TGCAAATCCTTTAATGGTGATAGAGTCTATCGAATAATTGTAATAAGAATAGATGGTATTGAGTATGTAATTTTTTTGAACTGAATCAAGTGATGATACACCAACAGGATACTTTAGCAGTATTTTATCTTGAGCCTTTAAACTTAAGAAGTAAAACAAAAAAAACAGTGTAAGTAATAAAGTTCTAGGCTGAAAACACATTAAAATATTTTTAAGGATGCTTACGAAAGTAAAAAATATAAACATCAAAAAAAAAGCGACCCATTTGGATCGCTTTTCAATGATGAATCTTATACTAATTATGCATTTTGTGTTGCTTTAGGTGCTGCATTTAAAATTTCTGCATCAACACCGGCAGCATATTGTTCGAAATTCTTAACGAACATGTTTGCTAATTTGTTTGCTTGTGCATCGTAAGCTGCTTTATCAGCCCAAGTATTGCGTGGGTTTAATAACTCAGCAGGTACATTAGGACAAGCAGTTGGCATGGCATAACCAAATACTGCATGGTTTTCGAATGCAACGTTGTTTAATTCACCGTTTAATGCAGCAGTAATCATAGCACGGGTGTATGATAATTTCATACGAGAGCCTGTACCATAAGCACCACCTGTCCAACCGGTGTTAATTAACCAAACGTTAATATTTGGATTAGCTTTTAATTTTTCGCCTAACATTTTAGCGTATTTACCAGGATGTAACGGCAAGAATACACGACCAAAGCAAGCAGAGAAAGTTGCTTGAGGCTCGGTAACACCAGCTTCAGTTCCTGCAACTTTAGCAGTATAACCACTAATAAAACTGTACATAGCTTGTCCTGCATTTAGTTTAGATATTGGAGGTAATACACCAAAAGCATCAGCGGTTAAGAAGAAAATATTTTCAGGTGTTTTACCTACTGAAGGCACTGCAATATTATCAATTAAGTTAATTGGATATGCAGCACGGGTATTTTCTGTAACTGAAATATTGGTATAATCAACAGTACTAGTGCCAGGATAAAAACGGGTATTTTCTAACAATGAACCAAACTGAATAGCATCGAAAATTTGAGGCTCTTTTTCTTTGGTTAAATCCACACATTTAGCATAGCAACCTCCTTCAAAGTTAAATACACTGTTGTCAGCCCAACCATGCTCATCATCACCAATTAATTTACGTTCTGGATCGGCTGATAAAGTTGTTTTACCTGTACCTGATAAACCAAAGAATACGGCAGTATCTCCATTTTTACCAATGTTAGCTGAACAATGCATTGATAACACACCTTTTTCTTCAGGTAAAATATAGTTCAACACTGTGAAGATACCTTTCTTCATTTCGCCTGTGTATGCACTTCCACCGATTAAAATAATTTTACGGGTAAAATCAATCATGGTAAAGTTGTGCTGACGTGTTCCGTCTTCAGCGGCAACAGCTTTAAAGCTAGGAGCGTTGATGATTAACCACTCAGGAGCAAAATCTTTTAACTCTTCTGTTGTTGGGCGTAAAAACAAGTTGTTGCAAAACAAATTGTGGTAAGCAGTTTCGTTAAACACGCGAATGTTTAAACGGTATGCAGGATCAGCACAAGCATAAGCATCACGAGTGTAAATGTTTTTGCCTTCAAAATGTTTGATTACTTTGTTTAACAAAGCATCAAATTTTGCAGGTTCAAACTTTTGGTTTACATCTCCCCACCAAACTGTGTTTTCTGTCTTAGCATCAGCCACACAAAATTTATCTTTTGGTGAGCGTCCTGTAAATTCACCGGTGTCGGCCATTAATGCACCAGAATCAGTTAATACACCTTCTCCGTTTTTAATGGCGTGTTGCACCAATTGTGCTGGTGTTAAATTTTGGAAAGTCTGGCCTGCGTTAGCCATAATCTTTTCAACTATTGAATTGGTTGTCATATTTAAGGTTGTTCAATTGCGAAGTGGGAGCAAAAATAAGGATTCCGATAACAGGAAAAAATATAAATTTAATCTGCTGTTATTCAGTGGCTAATTTCCTTAAAAGACCTTCAATAATTGATTAAAATCATGTGGCAAAAATCAAAATTACATTTTTACGGGTATTGTTATAAATACAAAGTATACCGATAGCTTTATCAATTGTTTTGGGCGTAATATTGATTTAAATAATTTCTAACACACGTTTTATAGCACTTTCCACTATTAAACCCGGGTTGCTGCTAAAAGTATGATTTATTCTGTTAGCCAAAATTGCATTTACTGAAACAGCCTCATGGCCCAATAAAGTAGCCATACCGTAAATAGCGGCTGTTTCCATTTCAAAATTATTTATAGTCAGTCCATTAACCTCTATATTTGATAATCGCTTAATCAAATCTTCATATTTAGCCTCAGCCCTGAGCATGCGACCTTGAGGTGCGTAAAAGCCGCAACAAGTGGCCGTTATACCAAAATTAAAATGCTTACTAAACTGTGCAAACAAATCACCGGGAGCTTTAAATAGGTATGGATTAACAAATAGCAACTCCAGCTGCTCATCAATGGCATTTAACATGTTTGATATTTCATCGTTTTCCTCATAATCATAAAACTGCATTAAGCTGTCAAGTCCCAAGCCGTATGATGAAACAAGGATATCATTTACTTGCAAATTATCTTGCAAAGATCCGCTGGTACCAATGCGAATTAATTTAAGGGAAGAAGGTATTGATTTGACCTCACGTGTTTTGAGGTTAATATTAGCTAAAGCATCCAATTCGTTAAGTACAATATCAATATTATCTGTTCCTATTCCTGTTGATACAACAGATATGCGTTTATTTCCAACGTAACCCGTATGGGTTATAAACTCTCGCTTAGCTTTTCTAACTTCAATTTTATCAAAGTATTTTGATACTTCGGCAACACGGTTTTGGTCGCCCACCAAAATAACTGTTTCTGCTAACTCTTCGGGCATAAGGTGTAAATGGTATATACTACCATCATTATTCAATACCAATTCGCTTTCTGGGATTATTGTGCTCATGTATATATGTCATTTATTGTATTGACCAATATCATTATGTAAATTCAAATACTCGTATATATTTGTAGGGCAATTTACACTTTAAACATTATGCAAACAACTCAGAAAAACACCATCCTTATTCCAGTAGATTTTAGTGATATCGCGATGCACGCATTAGACCATGCGATTAATGTTGCTAAACACTTTAACAACAACTTAACTTTACTGTATGTGATTGAGGAGGGTATACTTAGTGGATTGTTAGGCAAAAACGAAAAACAAGAACAACTGATTAAAGAAGCCGCCATCACGCGAATGGAAAGATTGTCAATTGATATCAAGACTCAACATGGTATTGATTGCAGTATTTATGTTCGTTCTGGTAAAATTTATAAGTTAATTACGGATGTTGTAGATGAACTAAAATGCGATAGTGTAATTATGGGATCGCACGGTGCATCTGGACTAGGGCAATTAATTGGAAGCAACTCTTCACGCACCATCATGCATAGCAAAGTGCCAGTAATTGTTGTAAAATCAGCACAAACGTCAAACATCTATAAAAACATTGTTTTCCCTGTAGACTTAACTATCGAATCACGTCAAAAAGTTAAATGGGCTATTCACTTGGGTAAATCTTATGGTTCAACTATTTGTTTGTACAGTTTTAAAACTAACGATGAATTATTAGATGCTAAAATTGAAGGCGCGTTACATCAAATAGAAAATATGCTTAAAGAAAATGGGGTTAACTACACCACATTTATTAAAGAAAAACTTGAAGGGAATTTTGCTGATGAAACCATTAAATACGCAGAAAGCATAGATGCCGACTTATTGATGATTATGACCCAAACCGAAGATAAAGACTTTAAAGAGTTGGTGTTTGGAACATACGCCCAACAAATTGTAAATACCTCACAACGTATTCCGGTAATGTGCATCAATCCTACTAAAACTGGAATGATATCTGGATGGGGATATTAATTGTAAATGAAGTTAAGTTAAAAAGAGGCTATAGCAAGCCTCTTTTTTTATGTCATTTTCTTTTTCTCGAGTTTTAACAATTCATCTATTTTAGTGTGTAATTCTCTGATCTCCTGCTCGGCTTTTAAATTAATGTTATAATCATTTTTAGCCCTTAATCTGTCTTTAGCTTCTTGCCTATTTTGGCTCATCATAATAATTGGGGCTTGCACTGCCGCAATACAACTCAATATCAAGTTTAAAAGGATAAACGGATATTGATCAAACCGAGAACTGGTGTAGGCAAAGGTATTTAATACTACCCAAGCCAAAATAAACACAAAAAAAGAAATAATAAACGTCCAACTTCCTCCAAATTCGGCTATTTTATCTGCAATACGCTCACCTAAAGTTAAGCTACTTTGGTAATTATCCTCCAACTCATCAGCCGATAACTCTAACAAATACTCCGACTCCTGAGGTGGTTCCAATTGAAGTAAATGGTTAATGGCCTCCGCGTCAACAAACCCCTTTTTATCCCATTTGTGTCCGTACTTTTTAATAATTTTAACCACGTGAGGACTAATGGCTTTGGCTGGCAACATATTTTGTGCATTACCCGACCGACCACTTATTTGGCATACATATTCGTGATGAGTATTCATCGGTATTTTAAATTATCATTCTAAAATAAACTTTATTTCAACTAAATACATCATTAGTTTTAAATTCGCGTACTTATTAAGATTATGACAGACCACAAAATTATATTTTCGATGGCCGGGGTTAGCAAAACTTTCCCTCCTCAAAAACAAGTATTAAAAAACATTTACCTATCGTTTTTTTATGGTGCCAAAATTGGCGTTTTAGGTTTAAACGGTTCAGGTAAATCAAGCCTTTTAAAAATCATTGCAGGCATTGATAAAAACTTTCAAGGTGAAGTTGTATTTGATAGCAAAAACTATAAAATAGGTTTTTTAGAGCAAGAACCAAATCTTGACGAAACGAAAACCGTTATTGAAGTAGTAAAAGAAGGTGTGGCTGAAACAATGGCTTTGCTTGATGAATACAATGCGGTGAATGAAGCAATGGGTGAACCGGAGAATTATGAAGACGGGGATAAAATGGAAAAGTTAATGAACCGTTCGGCTGAGTTGCAAGATAAAATTGACGCAGCTAACGCTTGGGAAATTGACACTACTTTGGAAAAGGCCATGGATGCTTTACGTTGTCCTGACCCTGAAACCCCCATTAGTGTGTTAAGCGGTGGAGAGCGCAGACGTGTGGCACTATGCCGTTTAATTTTAAGTAACCCTGATATTTTATTGTTAGATGAGCCTACCAATCACTTGGATGCAGAATCGGTTGATTGGTTAGAGCAATTCTTGAAAAATTTCCCTGGAACTGTTATTGCAGTAACCCATGATCGTTATTTCTTGGATAATGTTGCCGGCTGGATTCTTGAACTTGACCGAGGAGAAGGTATTCCGTGGAAAGGAAATTACAGCAGCTGGTTAGAACAAAAAGCCAACCGCTTAAAAGCTGAAGAAAAAGCTGAAGGTAAACGTGCAAAAGCGTTGGAACGTGAGTTAGATTGGGTACGCCAAGGAGCCAAAGGAAGACAAGCCAAACAAAAAGCCAGGTTAGGTGCTTACGATAAATTATTGAATGAGGAAACTAAAGAAAAAGAACAACAATTAGAATTGTTTATTCCTGCAGGACCTCGTTTGGGCGATGTGGTAATTGAAGCCAAAAATGTTAGCAAGGCATATGGTGATAAATTGTTATACGAAAACCTAAACTTTAATTTACCACGTGGTGGTATAGTTGGGGTGATAGGACCAAATGGTGCGGGTAAAACCACATTATTCAAATTAATGATGGGTCTTGAAGAACCAACCAGTGGTGATTTTAAAGTAGGTGAAACTGTAAAAGTAGCCTATGTGGATCAGAGTCATAAAGATCTATTACCAGAAAAAAGTGTGTTTGATGTAATTAGTGGTGGAACCGAAACCATGATAGTTGGCGGAAAACAAGTAAACGCAAGAGCATACATCAGTAAGTTTAATTTTGGTGGTAACGATCAAAGTAAAAAAGTGGGTGTATTAAGCGGTGGTGAACGTAACCGCGTGCATTTGGCCATGACTTTAAAAGAAGGTGGTAATGTATTGTTATTAGATGAGCCAACCAATGATATTGACGTAAACACTTTACGTGCTTTAGAAGAAGCCATTGAAAACTTTGCAGGTTGTGTGGTCGTTATATCCCACGATAGGTGGTTTATTGATAGAATAGCCACTCATATCTTGGCATTTGAAGGCGACTCTCAAGTGGTGTTTTTTGAAGGAGCTTATAGTGATTACGAAGAAAACAAACGTCAACGTTTGGGAAATATTCAGCCAACACGTGTTCGTTACAAAAAGATAATATAAACCTTAAATTCATCCTTTAAAATAATGCCGCCAGACGTTACAGTTGAGCGGCATTTTTTATGCTATTTTTTTATTTGAAAACAATACATATATTGGTATGATAATAGGCAAAACTTATGCTAAGTTTCTGGGAGTCAAATTCGCTCGTAAACTACCAATATATTATTGTAGGAGCCGGTATCACTGGGTTAAGTACTGCTTGTGCCATCAAAGAAAAAAATCCGAAAGCATCTGTGCTTGTTATTGAAAAAGGAATTTTACCAACGGGTGCAAGCACTAAAAATGCCGGATTTGCTTGCATAGGATCTTACACCGAAAAATGGGCCGATTATGAACGTTTGGGTGAAGAACAATTTTTACAATTGATTGAAGACCGATGGATAGGTTTGTATCTAATGCGTAAGCGTTTGGGTGATGACCACATTGATTATATAAATCATGGTGGTTTTGAGTTAATGATAAACGAAAGCGGAGCAGATGGAGATAAAGTGTCCAAATTAAACGAGCTACTTGCTCCTATGTTTAAAAAACAGGTATTTTATGTTGTACCCCAATTTATCAACCAATTTGGCTTTAACTCAGATATAGTGAGCGACATGGTGTTCAATCCTTTTGAAGGACAAATTGATACAGGTAAAATGATGAATACGCTACTAAATTATGCCGGAATTTTACAAATAAGAGTTATTACTGGCACTGATGTAAAACACATTGAAGATACACCAACCGGAGCGAAAGTATATTGCCAAAATAACGATCAGCAAATTACTTTTAACGCAGAACAGGTGGCCATATGCACCAATGCCTTTACCAAGCATTTTTTACCGGATGAAGAAATAACACCAGGACGCGGTCAGGTTTTATGCACTGCACCAATCGATGATTTAAAGTTTACCGGAATTTTTCATTTTGATGAAGGTTATTATTATTTTAGAAACTATGGTAAACGTGTAATTTTTGGTGGTGGAAGAAACATTGATTTTGAGACAGAAACTACTACACAACTTGAGTTAAACCAACGTATACAAAACCAATTAAACTATTTTTTAGACGAAGTAATTTTACCCAACACACCCTACACCGTAGAACACCAATGGAGCGGCATTATGGCTTTTAACGAGCAAAAAACACCATTGGTAAAACGCGTTAATCAACACGTTGTAGTAGGTGCTAGGTTAAACGGCATGGGAGTGGCACTTGCCAGTAAAATTGCAGATACGCTTGCAACATTAATGATGAAATAACAACCTGATTATGATAAAAAAAACAATCATTTTATTTACCTTACAATTTACAATTGGACTTGCCCTTATGGCGCAAACCGTGGTTTATAAAGCCGATTTAAAACTACATCCTGACAGTAAAAACCAAAACGGATGCGTATTGTCTATTTATGAAATGAACCAAAACTTCGACTTTAATAACAACATAAAATGGGAGTTTAACATACAAGAGTTTACCCCCACCATTGAGGCAGAACAATACCTTGCCACTGTTATTAAAAAAGAATGGTCGATTACATTTCTTCATAAACAAACCAACGAAAAGTTACAGGCAGAAAGTTTACCAAAAGAAGAATCACTGATTAATGCGGAATGTGTTTTTAATGGCATAATCATGCCGATTGACATTACCGTACATAAGAAAAAAAATAAGGATAAATCTGTTTACAACGAACTTTCATTTTCGTTAACAGGTCATCAGGTAGGTGCAAATTCTGACGAAACATTTTTGTTTAAAATGATACTTACTCCACAATAATTTTTTTTACAATTTTAAATCAACAAAAAAGCCATCGGGTATACCCGATGGCTTTTTTTATATCATAATAAACAAAGCTATTTATCTTGGTTATTTTTATACAGTTTACTGTTACGTTTACCGTAACTAAAGTACACCAACAATCCGAATACCATCCAGATAATTGCTACCTTAAGTGTTTGTGCATCCAAGGCTATAATCATACCGGTGCAAACCAATATGCCTAAAATAGGAATTAACGGCACTAATGGTGTTTTAAATGGTCGTTCAATTTCTGGTGATTTAACACGCATAATCCAGACACCTGCACTTACCAAAACAAAAGCGAATAACGTACCAAAACTTGTTAAATCACCTGCAACACTGCCCGGTACAAACGCAGCAAAAAGTCCAACAAATACAAACAAAATAATATTGGCTTTGTATGGTGTTTTGTATTTAGGATGTAACTCGCTGAACGCTTTTGGCATCAACCCATCATTACTCATACTGAAAAACACACGGCTTTGCCCCATTAACATTACCAATATAACAGAACTAAAACCAGCTAAAATTGCAACGGTTACGCTTGTTCCTAACCACTCATAACCTACCATGTAATTTTGAATAGCATAAGCAACAGATGCTTCTTTTCCAGTTGTTTTAAACTCTTGCCAATTGGCAACACCCGTTAACACGTGGCCAAACAAAATGTATAAAATGGTACAAATAACCAATGAACCTAAAATACCAATGGGCATATCACGTTTCGGATTTTTAGCCTCTTGTGCTGCTGTACTAACGGCATCAAAACCAATAAAGGCAAAAAACACAATTGCTGCACCTCCAAGTACACCACCCCAACCCCATTTAAAGAAACCTTCATGGCCAGGTGTACCTTCAGGCACAAGGTAAGGCATGTGGTTTTCAGGTTTAATGTATTGCCAACCTATCGCTATAAATAATAATACTATTGCAACTTTTATAAATACGATGATGGCGTTAAGCATTGCACTTTCTTGCGTACCTTTAATTAACACCAGGGTAATCAAAAACAAAATAACCAAAGCCGGTAGGTTTACAAAACCATTGGTTATTGATACAAATCCAATGAGGTTTTGCGGTAACATGGCAAACTGCTCTTCACTTAAAATGAGCTCACCATTTTTTACCATGGTTGCCCACTCGGGTTTGTAGGCTACAATTTGCGCAATATTATCGAAAGTTACTTTGTGTAAACTCTCGAAAGGACTGTGGCACCATTCATACGGTATTGCCCCTCCAAGCAAATTATTAAGGTACTCACTCCAAGCAATACTAACGGTGGCCGCCCCCAATGCATATTCCATCATTAAAGCCCAACCAATAATCCATGCTACTAACTCGCCCATGGTTACATAACTGTATGCATAAGCGCTACCCGCAATTGGAATCATTGCTGCAAACTCTGCATAACATATACCTGCAAAAGCACAACCAATAGCTGCAACTATAAAAGATAGGGTAACGGCAGGACCCGATGCTTCGGCTGCTGCAGCGGCTGTTCGTACAAATAATCCTGCACCAATAATTGCACCAACACCTAACCCAATCAAGTTACCTGCGCCTAATGTGCGCTTTAATTGGTGGCCTTCCGACTCCTTCAATAAATGGTCAATATTTTTTCGAGAAAATGATCCCATACTGTTATTTTTACTTTATTAAGAGATGGCTAATATAGCTATGTTTTGCTCATTGCAAAACACATTTTATACCTCGTGACGGTAAAACAGAAATGTTGGATATTTAGAGTTAATGGTTTAAAGAATGCGAAGTAAAATCTCCTTCAATAATTCATCATGTGAAGCAGATGCATTGTTTACACCCTTACTTTTCAGGTCATACTCATGAATAATTCTAATGCAACGCTCCAGTTCATCGGCACTGTACCTACTCGCGGCATTCATGTAATCTTTTGCTTGATAGTAATTTAAACCAAACTTACGTTGCAATTGCCCTTGATCTTTAATGTTACTTTGTTTAACCATGTAGGTTTTACTAAAGAAATTATTCATGTTAATTAAAGCGGCAATAATGCTAAAGTCTTTATTTTTACCCATGTGATGAGCAATATGCATGGCCCTGCCACTGTTTTTAAGTGCCACTGCCCCCATCAACTCAAAAATGTTAAACTCCTTGCTTATACCAATTTTCAACTCTACATCGGTATCGGTAATTTGAGTATCGCCATCCTTATTAATCATTAGTTTTTCTAACTCATTGGCAATTTTCCCCAAATCGCTTCCCAAGCTATCTGCAATTAACCCCGCACTGCGCGAACTAATGCTAAACCCTCTTGATTTTAAATAATGCTCTATCCAAGCTGGCAATTCATTGTCGTACAATTTCTTAGATTCGAAAACAACATGTTTGCTTAGCGTTTTGTATACACGTGTGCGCTTATCTAGCTTTTCTTTTTTATAGCAAATAACTAAAATGGTACTGGGTACTGGTTTTTCAAAATAAGCTTCAAACTCTTCTAAATTTTTTAAGTTTTGCGCCTCTTTAACAATAATAACCTGATAATCGGCCATCATCGGAAAACGTTTTGCATGATTAATGATGGTTGCAGCATCTGTATCTTTACCATACAACACCACCTGATTAAAACCTTTCTCTCCTTCGTTTAATATATTTTGCTCTGCGAAATGACTTAACTCATCGATATAATAGTGCTCGGCACCGAACAAAAAATACACAGGAGCAAATTTTCTTGATTTAAGTCCTGATAGTATTTTATTAAAATCTGAGCTATTTTCCGCAGCCATTTACTTAGTTTTGATTTATTAATGCAGCTAAACTTTCCTACATACAATTTTAAGGTTAAAAAGGTTGAAAACAGAAATTATATTTTCGACATCATTCGAAAAAAATTTGTGGTTCTCACCCCCGAAGAGTGGGTAAGGCAACATTTGGTGCATTATTTAATAGACCACTGCGGTTGTACACCTTCATTAATTGCTGTGGAAAAAGGGCTAACGGTTAATGGATTGCAAAAAAGGTTTGATGTGTTGGTGTATGACAATAAAGGCGAAGCCGTTTTATTAGCCGAATGTAAAGCCCCTGATATTCAATTAACTGAAAGCACGTTTTTACAAGCAGCTGTTTACAACAAATCTTTGGCAGTAAGCAGGTTAGTTATTACCAATGGCTTAGAGTTACGCTTTTGCCAATACAACAACAACTTTACAGCCTACCAAATTACCAATGATATTCCCCAATATCCATTTACGTAAAAACAAACGAACATTAATTGAAGCCCAATTATATTTGAAAAATAATATTAAAATACAAATACGATGATTAGCAATCACGAAATAGATTACCGCATTTTAGGCAACGAAATGCAATGTGTTGAAATAGAACTTGACCCACAAGAGAGTGTTGTTGCAGAACCAGGTAGCTTTATGATGATGGATAACGGCATTGACATGCAAACTATTTTTGGCGATGGCTCTCAACAACAAAATGGCATTTTGGGTAAATTATTCTCTGCCGGTAAACGCTTATTAACTGGTGAAAATTTGTTTATGACAGCCTACACCAATATTGGTCAAGGGAAAAAACAGGTAACTTTTGCATCGCCTTACCCAGGTCGGATTATTCCATTAGATTTATACCATTTAGGGGGTAAAATTATTTGTCAAAAAGATTCGTTTTTATGCGCTGCAAAAGGGGTGAGTGTTGGTATTGAATTTCAGCGTAAATTGGGTACTGGTTTGTTTGGTGGGGAAGGTTTTATCATGCAAAAACTAGAAGGTGATGGATTGGCATTTGTACACAGTGGCGGACACGTGATTGAACGCACTTTGCAGCCTGGCGAAATGCTTAAGGTAGATACCGGATGTATTGTAGCATTTACGCATGATGTGAACTACGATATTCAATTTGTAGGCGGAATTAAAAATACCTTGTTTGGTGGTGAAGGTGTATTTTTTGCAACCTTATCAGGACCGGGAAAAGTTTGGATTCAAACCTTACCTATAAGCCGCTTAGCAGGACGATTAATGTCGTATGCATCATTTAATAGAAGAGAAGAAGGCAGTGTACTTGGCGGATTAGGTAATATATTAGATGGTGATGGCCGTTGGTAATTAATACATCATTATAAATTAAAAAGAGGCTGTTTCTTTATGGAATCAGCCTCTTTTTTATGCTGTAACTAAATGTACATCTTATCTCATTGAGAAATTTCTTCCTATACTCACCCCAAACCAGTTTTCGTATTTACCGTCTCGAATAAATGGTGAGTATGTCATTCTAAAACAAACTTTATTGGTTTCTATCACCCTAAAACCTATGGCTGCAGTGGGTACAATTTCTCTTTCGGTAGCACTTTTATTTACCAACGTAAAACCAACTCCTAATTCAATTTTTTCTTTTCGCTCTCTGCTTCCCAATAAAACCGATGTAGTAAATGGAGCCAATACTGCTCCTTTATCCATATCAATTTTATTAAGTAAACGGCCATCTGTAAAACTATAGGCCACACCTACCCTTCCAACCCAACCTAACTTGGTACTGCGGTACAGTATTTTTTCGTAGTTTAATGAGTATAAAAAAGCGGCACCACCCAACTCAACATACCAATTGTTTAAACCATCAGGTTCGCGATAGGGTTTCTCTTGTGCCAAAAGATTTAACGGAATTATGAATATACTTAACCATAAACAAATGGTAACTTTGGTGATGTAATTGCGCATGAAATTAATACTAAATAAGCTTTTGCAATATTATCAAATATTTTGCAACCTTAGCCTAGATGTGGTAGGTGGTGTTATTTGTAATATGCTGGCCATAACTTATGGCTTTAACATAAACGCCCCTAAAGCTTGGTATATTGCCCTACCGCTAGGCACTTGGCTGATTTATTTGGTTGATCATATCGTTGATATAATGCGCACCGATAAAGCTTATCCCACACCAAGGCACCAATTTATAAAAAGACACTTACATAAAATAATTGCTTTAAGTGTACTTATTTCAATCATTATCATTGTTTCTACCCTCTTCTATTTTGATGAACAATTAATTACTGTTGGTTTTATTATGTCGGGTATTATCATACTTCATTTAATGTTAGCACGACTCAATCCGCAATCAAAAAGTATCATTAACAATAAAGAGTTTGGTGTGGCTTTTATCTATGCTGCTTCTATTTTTATTTATCCGCTGTATTCAAGTTTCCTTACCATTTATTTTGATGGCATGTTTTACCTGTCTATATTTTTCTTGCTGATAACTTACCAAAGTTTATTGTTGTGTTCCATTATAGAATATCCAATTGATGTGCTGATGAATAACACCAGTTTTATCAGAACAATGGGTTTACAAAAAGGCATGGTCATTTTTCAAGGCATCACCTTATCGGCCTTTATTTTATTGGTATTTATAACCATTTGGTTAAACTATTATAAACCTGCCCTGCCCGCATTTTACTTCTTGATTCTTGCCGGTAATTACCTCATTTACTTAAACAGAAATAAACAACAACAACATTTAATGTACCGCAAAATTGCGGAGTTACTTTTTTGGTTGCCTGCTTTGGGTTTGTTGTATTGAAGTAGTTTTCTACAACAATGTTTTCAAAAGGAATAACCACGGAGATCACAGCATTTTGCACGGAGAACACAACGCATTGCCTCGACCGATGCAAAATGCTGAAGACATTACCGCTGTGCTTGTAGTAACTATCGTTGTGGTTAAAAAATTGTGATTCTTCCACCACAAAAAAACCGCTCCAAAATTTATTTGGGAGCGGTTTATTTAATCTTTAATTTAAAAGTTTATTTCTTTTTAACAGGTTGTTTCATATCAACACCACGCGCCTTGGCCATGTCTTCCAACTTTTGCTGAAATTTACTTTTAGTTACCGGCTTCTTTTTATTCTCCTGTATTTGAGCGTGCATCTTGGTATCATCAACAAATGTGCGTATTAACAATTGCTGACCAATGGTAAATAAGTTACTTACAAAGTAGTAATAATTTAAACCTGCTGCAAAACTGTTTAACATAAACAAGAAAATTACAGGCATAAAATAACTCATCCATTTCATTTGTCCTGTCATGCCACTTTGCTCGTTGTTATACACCGCGTACACAACAGATGAGATAGTCATTAACAAGGCAAACAAACTCACGTGGCTTCCGTAACCCGGAATACTAAAACCGAATTCTAAAATACTATCATACGTACTTAAATCAGGTGCCCATAAAAATGCTTGCTGACGTAATTCAAATGCACTTGGAAAAAACTGGAACATGGCCACCAATATTGGCATTTGCAACAATACCGGAATACAACCACCTAAAGGATTTACACCGGCTTGGCGATAAATCTTCATGTTCTCTTGTTGTATTTTGGTCATGTCATCGCCAAACTTTTCTTTAATTTCATCCAACTCGGGTTTTAACACACGCATTTTTGCGGTTGATAAATACGACTTGTAAACAAGTGGGAAAAGAATGGTTTTAACAATTAAAGTCAACAAGAAAATAATTAACCCAAAACTGCTGATGTATTGGCTTAAGAAGTAAAATACATTTACGGTTAAATATTTATTTACCCAACGGAAAATACCCCAACCCATTGGTACAATGCGCTCCAATTGGCTTTCGTCTAACTTGGCTAAAGTTTTGTAATGGTTAGGACCAAAATAAAACTTCATACCAAACGATTCGCTTGGTGTGTGGTTGTATGGTACCACTAAGTTTGCGCTCAGTTGTTTGATGTATTGTTGGGTAGCATCGTTTTTGGTTTCAACTTTTGCACTAACAAATTCTTTTTCGGCAATTAAACTGGCATTGAAATACTGTTGTTTAAACGAAATCCATTTTACCGGAGTAGTTAAATCAACTGCCTCTTCTTTGGTTTCCGAAATATAATCAGGCTCTTCTGCTGTGGTTTTGTAATAAACAGTGGTGGTGCGGTGTTCGGCATCAAACGTTTTTTCTTGCTGACGAATTTTAGCCGACCAATTCATGTCAATAAACTTAGATCCGGCAGCAATGTTTTTATCCATACCCACCAAGTTTAACTGATAGCTAACCATGTTGGTTTTGTCGCTAAAAGCATAATGTTGCTCGATGTATTGGTTGGCACCAACTTCTACCTTCATGCTTAAACCTTTGCCATCAGCATCAGGTTGAGGGGTAAAATATAAATCGCTGGTGTTTATTTGTTTGCCATCTTTGGTTTTAAAACTGTAGTTTAACTCCTCGTTGGCACCATCAAACAAAATAAGTTCGGTGCCATCATATTTTTTATGATTTTTAAGTACCACCTTTTTTAATGCACCACCTTTATTGCTAAAGGTTAACAACATATCGTTGTTTTCTAAAGTAGTAAACGATTCTTTACCAACAGCTGCAGTTGCAAAAGTACCGTACGATTCTTTAATGGCACTGCTATCGGTAGCTTGAGCACTATCTGCTTTAGCCTTTAATGCCAACAATGCTTTAGCGGCACTGTCTTTTTGCGATTGAACAAGTAGAATCGAATCTTTTTGTTGTTGCAACGTTTTTAGTTCGGCATCACTAGGTTGATTAATCCAGGCAAAAGCTACCAAGATTGCAAAAATCAACCCAAGGCCAATCATTGAATTTCTATCCATTATATTTAATTATGCTTCTTTAAACAGCGTGCAAAAGTACTATTTTTTAGGTAGCTACCACACAAATAGCCCATGTTTGACCGTTTTTTAGGTGAAACCCTATTTTACAACGACTTAAGTACTTTATTTACGCGGCTTTACCACTTAATGTTTACATTTTTTTAGCTTTGCCCCATGTTAGGATTAAAATTAGCTACCGACCCACGTTGGGCGAATGCAGCAGAAAAATCGTTAGAAGAAGTTTTGATTGACCACGCTTACTGCGAGCAAAAAGCAGCCACAACCGGCATATCCTTAATTGTGCAATACCCCGAGTTTGAAAAAATGGTAAAAACATGCACGGCCATTGTTGCCGAAGAATGGGGACATTTTAGAAAAGTATTAAAAGAACTGGATAAACGTGGGTTTAAATTTGGACCACAACGTAAAGATGCCTATGTAAATGAGTTGATGAAATTGATAACCCGTGGGGGCGATAGAAACGAACAAGTAGCAGAACGTTTGTTGTTATT
>JBFYQC010000058.1:0-21240 GCA_041302975.1 Bacteroidota bacterium | reverse complement strand
TCAACACCATTAAATACGGGCTTAAAGGGCATTTTCAATAAATCGGCAAGTATTGGTTTGTATCCTAATCCGGCTTCAAATGTTGCAGTTATTCAAACAAACAACAAAGCAGCAATTAGCTATGCATTAAATGATATAACCGGAAAAGTAGTATTAACCGGAACAGGTAATGAAATAAACTTAAGTAGCTTAAACAATGGAATTTACTTTGTAACGGTTAAAAGCGGTACAGAAGTAATTGCTGTTAAAAAGTTAATAAAAGAATAATCTAAAAATACTTTAATACAGAGGCTGCCTATGAAAATGGGCAGCCTCTTTTTTATGTGTGCAATGCGCGGTGGCAACGCCACTCACAACATAAAAGACCGATTTTTTATTTTCTAACACCACCTTTGGCCACCGCTTTGGCTTCCCAAGGCTCATCGGGCCAAGCATGTTTGGGGTAACGCCTTTGTAATTCTTTTTTCACTTCAAAATAGGTATTGTTCCAAAAACTGCGCAAATCAGAAGTTACTTGCACAGGTTTAAATCCAGGAGAAAGTAAATGCATTACCACCGAAATTTTACCTTGGTTAACTTTAGGTGTATCGGCCAAACCAAACACTTCTTGTAGCCTTACTGATAACACGGGAGTTTCTCCGTTTGGCAAATACGCCACCTCAATAGCCGAACCACTTGGCACATTTATTTTAACTGGAGCTAATTCATTTAAAGCTTGTTGCATACCCCAATCTAAACTATTTAGTAAAGCATCGTATAAGTCTAATTTTTTCAATTCATCAGGCTTTTTAATATTTATTAGGTAAGGCATTAGCCATTCGCTATTGGTTAATAAAAGGGTGGGTGTACTTACTTCAGGCCAACCTTCATTGGGGTTCCATTTGCGTAAACTTAAAATACGGTTTTGTAACTGTTGCATCTTTTCATCAAAATTCAACAACTGTTCGCCTTCGGTTTTTATGGCGTTAGATATGGCCTCTTGCAAATAACTTTCGTCAGGGTTGGGTAGGGGCTTTGATTGTAAAACAATGCTACCAATACGTAAATCTTTACTGGCAATTAAACCACCTCTGCGTGTATCCCAAGTAATTACCTGCTTTTCTTTTACCAAAGGCAGCAAGTCTTTAGGGTTTAATGGCGATGCCATAAATATTTTGCCTAAACCATCACGTGTATCAATATGTGCAACGGCAAGCCAAGGTTCGTGGGCTAAATCATCTCTATGTCCGGCTGTTGCATATTTGCCATTAGCCAGCTGAAACTGTGCGTTATTACCCGGTCGGGCAAATGCAATTCGTTCAGGATAAGCATAAGCCAACAGCAATCCGGTTTCAAACACATCAACAGGACCATTGTTAGGTTGTGCGTTTAACATCCTGCGGTACGATTCGGCCACTTTTTCTATCCGCCCGAATTTGTTGCCCAAGCTATTGTTTTGCCTGGCCCTGCGTAGGGCTTCAATACGTAAATTAATATCAATACCCGATTCTTTAGGCAAAGGATCTCTTTCTTCTAAAATAGCAGCTATATCTGTAGCTAAAGCCACTGCATCATCATCTTTAGCTTTTAACAACATGTGCGCAATGCGTGGGTGGCAAGCCAATTGGTGCAACTGTTTACCATGTTCGGTAATACGGCCGCTTTCTAAAGCATTTAAATTGGTTAAAGTATCAATAGCTTGAGCTACTGAAGCTTTTGGTGGTGGCGATAACCAGGTGAGTTGCTCAATATTGGTAATTCCCCATTGGGCCAAATCAAGCACCAATGCAGCCAAATCGGCCTCCATAATTTCAGGAATACGGTGTTCGGCCAAACGTTGGTGTGTAGCGGCTGTCCACATGCGGTAACAAACACCTGCACTTAAGCGCCCTGCGCGCCCAGCACGTTGATCGGCAGAGTCTTTAGAAATTTGTACCGTTTCTAACCTTGATAATCCAGATTTAGGATCAAACCTAGAAACACGACCAAAGCCCGTATCAACTACAATTTTTATACCCTCTATGGTTAAACTGGTTTCGGCAATGGAGGTGGCCAATACCACTTTTCGTTTACCAAATTTATTGGGTACTATGGCCAAATATTGCTCTTGTTGAGGCAACTGTCCATAAAGCGGATGTATGGCAAAGTCTTTTAAATCGCGCTTTAACAACTCTGCACATTTCCTGATTTCGCCTTCGCCTGGTAAAAACACCAATACATCACCTTCGTGTTCTTTAGCTGCTTTAACAATAACCCTTGATGTAACTTCGGGCAGTAAAAACTCATCCTGACCACCCACATAAAATAAATCTACTGGATATTGTCGTCCTTCGCTAACAGCCACCGGAGACTTTAATAAAGCTGTAAGTTGTGGCATGTTTAACGTAGCCGACATCACCATCATGCGTAAATCTGGCCTTAAAACTTGTTGCGCCTCGCGGCATAATGCCATAGCCACATCAGCATGTATACTACGTTCATGAAATTCGTCAAATATCACCAAACCCACACCTTCTAGGGCATTGTCGGAATGTAACATACGGGTTAAAATACCTTCTGTTACTACTTCAATGCGTGTTGATGAACTTACACGGTTTTCAAACCTAACTCGGTAACCAATGGTTTCGCCTACTTTATCGCCCCATAAATCGGCCATTCGCATGGCAATGGTTTTAGCGGCAAGCCTACGCGGTTCCAACATAATAATTTTTTGACCGGCCAACCAAGGTTCATCCAATAAAGTTAAAGGCAATAAGGTGCTTTTACCTGCGCCCGGAGGTGCATTAACAATAAGTGTACTTTGGTTACTTAAATGCAATTTTACCTCTTCAATAATATCGGTTACAGGTAAATCTATGGTATATGGATTAAACGACAAGTGCTTTAAAATTTACGTACACAAAGGTACTAATTATATGCCATGTTCCCTTTAATTGGCATGCTGTTCAATATCAATCCTTTGTTTTATTTTGAATATGTTTTATGTTGCGATTAATCATTTTATTATGTTCAAAAAAATATTTCTAACAACAATAGCTTTAGGTTTTTTAAACTTATATGGCCAACAAACCGCTCAATTATCTCCTAATTTAAGGTTATGGTTAAGTAAAAACCAAAGCGTTAAAAGCAATGAAGTAATAAAATACAAACAAGGAAACATGGTGTATTTGTCAGCCCTTGTTAAAGTAAATCCTGCACAAATTAATTTATCTCAATTACAAAAGCTGGGTATAAAAATAGGCACAAAAGCAGGTGATATTTACACCTTGCAAGTTCCTGAAAAACAAATACCAAACCTTACCCAATTAAAAGGAATACTTTATATACAATTAGATGAACCCATTGCCACCAATATGGATCCGGCTAGGCGCAGCAGCAGGGTTGATTCGGTGCATCGTGGTATTAATTTACCCTTTGCCTACACAGGCAAAAATGTGGTGGTTGGAATTATTGATGCGGGATTTGATTATGGTCATCCCACATTTTACGATACCCTTGGAAATGTGTTGCGCGTTAAGCGTGTGTGGGAGCAACGTAAGGCAGGAACTCCACCTACAGGTTTTAACTATGGCAACGAAATAACCGATACCACCAACATGTTATTGGTGGGTAATGATGTAAACTCTTTTTCGCATGGAACACACGTAGGCGGAATAGCAGCAGGGTCGGGCATAGGCAGTTTATACAATACCAGAGGGAGAGGAGTTGCTTACGAAAGCGATTTGGTATTTGTGGGCATCAAACCCAATAAAAGCGAGTGGACAGGTGCGGGCATGAGCAGTATTATTGATGCCGTAAACTACATTTTTACCTATGCAGCTTCGGTTGGAAAGCCGGCTGTGGCCAATTTAAGTTGGGGTTGTTCCATTGGACCAAACGATGGCAGTTCATTGTTTAGTCAGGCTTTAAACAACCTTGTAGGGCCGGGTAAAATATTTGTAAACTCGGCCGGAAATAATGGTGACGAAAATATTCATTGGGCCAATAAAGCTACCATGGTATCAGGAACCGATTATTCGTTTGTAAGTTTCCCTAATGTGGTGGGCGAAAAGCGCACTTGGATTGATGTTTGGGGCGAAAAAGACAAAGCCCTTTGCGTAAATTTATTGTTGTACCGCAACGGTAATCTTATTGATTCGTGCGGTACCATTTGTGTATTGAATAACGAAAGTGAAAATGGTTATTTAATAGGTCAATCGGGCGATACCTTGTATTACAACATGGCTACAGCCAACAGCGATTTTAACAACCAAAAAACGCACGTTTTAATGGATTTACATAGCAAAACCACCGATTCACTATGTATAAAAATAGATCATGCAGGTAGGTTTGATGCTTGGATGGGTTACGTAAATGATTACAACGGCTATTATGGTGCATTTACAAATGGTGGTTATGCATGGGCAACCAACGGAAACAGCCAGTACACCTTGGGCGAGATGTCTTGTGCACCTGCAGCCATTACCGTAGCTGCTTATGTATCAAAAATAAGTTACCGAAACTTAGCAGGCGGACAACCGAGTTATTTAGGTTATGCCACAACCAACGCCATTGCACCTTTTTCAAGTATTGGCCCAACAGCTAATGGACGTATGAAACCAGATATTGCCGCACCAGGCATGACCATTGCTTCTGGTGTAAATTCTTACGATGTTTCGTATGCACCAGGTGGCGGAAATTACAGCTCTAGTGTAGCACAATACCAATTTGGCAGCAACAACCGTACGTATTTTTATGCCGAAGCAAGCGGTACATCTATGTCGGCACCCATGTTTAGCGGCATAGTGGCTTTGTTGTTGCAAGCCAACCCCATTTTAACACCTCAAAAAATTAAAGAAATACTGAGCAAAACTGCTTACAAAGATAATTTTACCACCAACACACCCGATTCAACACGTTGGGGTTACGGCAAAGCAAATGCGTATGCCATGATAAAAGAGGCCATTTTGTTATCTGGAACAATTGAAGCACCAAACAACGAATTAAAAACATTAAGCGTTTACCCCAATCCAAGTAACGGCAGTTTTTGGGTTGAGTTTGAAACCATAAAAGCAGGTAACACCCAAATTATGGTATGCGATGTAATGGGCAAAACCATGTTTGAAACCTTACAACCAAGTTCAACCGGATTAAATAAAATGGAAATCAATAAGGCCGAATTAACACCCGGAATGTATGTATTGAAGGTTAAAGTGAATGGGGTGGAGGTGAATAGGAGATTGGTGGTAAACTAAAAGTTGTTATAGTAATTTGTATTGAGATTGGAAGGAAATCAATTCACCAATCAAACCCCACCCAACTCTTTTAACCTCTTGGTATGTGATAAAATGGCTTTGCTAAGGCTAGGAATAGAGTAGTAGGGCACACCAAATTCTTTGGCTGTTTTTTCTACAATGGGCGAAATGTTTTTATAGTGCAAGTGGCAAATATTGGGGAACAAATGGTGTTCTACCTGAAAGTTTAAACCACCCACGTACCAATTTAATAGGCGGTTTTTGGGTGCAAAATTTACGGTGGTTAGCAATTGGTGAATGGCCCATTCGTTTTGGGTAATGCCATTTTCGTCAACTGTGGGTTGTGCGGCATTTTCCATAATATGCGCCATTTGAAACACGATGCTAAAAATAAACCCTGCAACCAAGTGCATCACCACAAAGCCTATTAATACTTGCCACCAAGTAAAGTTGGTTAGTATAATGGGTAAACCAATAACGGTAAACAAATAAACCAATTTAACACCCAAGGCAATTGCCATTTCGCGTGTGGGGTTTGCTTTGTGCAAACGGGTAAGCCCCGATTTATTGTAACCCACCAATTGGGTAATATCGCCAATAAGCATAGAGAAAGTCATTAAACTGTATAAAAGGTACGCATAAATATATTGGTACTTATGTATAGCTTTTAGTGGAGTATGTTCGCTTAACCTAATAATCCAACGGGTTTGTATGTCTTCATCCAATCCATCAATATTGGTGTACGCATGGTGAAAAATATTGTGCTGTAATTTCCAATTAAACACATTACTACCAATAACGTACATGCTAGCGCCCATTAAACGATTTACCCATTTTTTAGATGAATAAGAGCCATGAAGTCCATCATGCATCACACTCATGCCAATACCGGCTTTGCCAATTCCAATGATAACTGCAAGTAGTAGCGCAATAATTGGTGTGATTGGGTAAAGCAATACCAAAATAAAAGGGACAATGTATAAGGCATACATGGCTATTGTTTTTATAACCATGTTTGTATTGCCTTTAGGCGAAATATTATTGGCTACAAAATAGGCATTTACGTTTGCTTTAAGTGTTTTCCAAAATTGCTTTTTCTCAAAATCGGTTCCTTGAAAACGGATTACTTTCATGGCTGCAATCTCACGCTTTCAGTTGTATTTATTGGTGTTTCGAGCGGCTGTGTAGTTTAAATGATTAATAAGTTTGTGTTAATTTAATGGGTGGATAAACTAGCGCTTTTAAAGTACATCTAATTAAGAGAGTTATTCAACAGTGCGCTTTTAGCCTGTTGTTGTTTGTTCTTTTTTGCTTCGTTGAATTTGCATATACCCAAATAAAATTGACAAAAAATTGTAGACTTTCTTTCTTGGGGTTGCCACCCAAAACCCGCGTCACTTTTTTCTTAGATAAAAAAGTAACCAAAAAATCAAGGCTTATGATGCTTTTACTACAATCTACAGTGTCTGTTTTTGCAGCGCAATCCTAGCCGCTACGCTTCGGCATTGCTTACTAAGTCCTTCCCGCAAACAGCCACCTTGATTGTTACGTAAAATCATCATTTGCCGTATAGAGTCCTTCATGCATTGTTCACCGCTCATAATTAGAGCTTGTTAAATCAATAAATTATGATTGAATGATTCCGCGTGCGGTGGGCTTTAAACGATTTGGCGGGGCCGCCTTCTGCGGGTGGAATCACCAAGGGCCAAGGGGCGGATGGCCTTGTGCGTGTTGGTGATGAAGCGCCATGAAATCGTTTGATTTTTTGCAGTACTTTTTTCTAAAAAAAGTACGAAAAGAAAATTGAAAATTCTTTGATTTTAGGGTTTGCGAACCCTTCCGAAGCTTTGGGATTAATTGAATATAAAAGCTTAGCCCATGTAAAAAATGTTCAGTTTACAGCAAACTGATAAGTCTGCGGATATATATTGAAACTAATGTGGCTAATTAAAATAAGTAACAAAGTAATTTTTCAACAAGCAAGTGTGTTGTTTATGACACACCGCCCAACTCTTTTAATTTGTTGGTATGGGATGTAATGGCTTTGCCAAGAGTTGGAATGCAATAGTAGGGCACACCAAATTCTTTGGCTGTTTTTTCTACAATGGGCGAGATGTTTTTGTAATGCAAGTGGCAAATGTTGGGAAACAAATGGTGCTCAACCTGAAAGTTTAAGCCACCCACATACCAATTTAATATTCTGTTTTTGGGAGCAAAGTTTACTGTAGTTAGTATTTGATGTATGGCCCATTCGTTTTTAGTTACACCATGTTCGTCAATGGTTGGCTGTGAAGCATCTTCCATGATGTGAGCCAACTGAAATACCACACTAAAAATAAAACCAGCAACCAGGTGCATCACCACAAAGCCTATTAATACTTGCCACCAAGTAAATGCGGTAATCAGTATAGGTAAGCCGATTATGGTAAATAAGTAAATTGTTTTGGCGCCCAAAGCCTTTAATAACTCCTTAGTTGGGTTGGCCTTGTGCAAACGGGTAAGCCCAGATTTATTGTAATCAAGCAAGCGCCTGATATCGCCAACAAGCATAGAGAAAGTCATTAAGCTGTACAAAACGTAGGCATAAATATATTGGTACTTATGTATGGGTTTTAGAGGCGTATGATCACATAACCTAATAATCCAACGGGTTCTAATGTCTTCATCCAATCCATCAATATTGGTGTATGCATGGTGAAAAACATTGTGTTGTAGTTTCCAAGTAAATACATTGCTACCAATTGCATACATACTTGCACCCATTAAACGGTTCACCCATTTTAAAGAAGAATAAGCACCATGTAAACCATCGTGCATCACACTCATGCCAATGCCTGCTTTACCAATACCCATTACAATAGCTGACAGTATTGCAATAATTGCAGTGGTTGGGTAAGTTAATATCAAAACAAATGGAATAATGTACATGGCGTACATGGCTATTGTTTTAATTACCATGTTGGTATTTCCTTTAGGAGAAATATTATTGGTGGCAAAATATGTATTTACGTTTGCCTTAAGTGTTTTCCAAAATAGCTTTTTCTCAGGATCGGTTCCTTGAAAACGAATAACTTTCATGGTTGCAACGATACACATTCAACTCGGAATAACCTTTAGCATGTGTATTTTTTACAATTGCACGATATCATTCTCATGCTTGGTAATTCCTCTTATCGGCTTTTGAAGGTTTTTCTTTAAATTTATTTAAATTAAAACAGTTAGGTGTGTTAATGTGTTCAGGGATTAGCTTAAATGTTTGGCTAATACCTGACTACTAATCATCAAAACAAATGAAAAAAACACTACTGGTAGTATCGGCAATGGTTGCTCTGCTATCCGCCAATCAGGCACAAAGTATTTTAAATGGCAATTTTGAGAACTGGAAGACGACCATTATTGATAAACCTAATAGCTGGTTTTCTAGTAACGATTTTTATGCTGGTGGACCAATTTGCGTATCGAAAACCACCGATAGCAGAAGTGGCTTGGCCATTAAATTGGAAAGTAAACTTACTATCGATGGTATTATTGAAGTGGGATATTTCACCAACTCAAGAGGAGACTTAAATAATGGAGACGGAGGTACACCATACGATGAAATACCAGATGGCATTAGTGGATTTTATAAGGGTAATTTTACAGCAGGGGACAGCGCTGAAATTTTTGTTGGATTTAAAAAGAATGGCGTTTTTATTGAGAGATATATTTTTAAAATTGGCACTTCAAGCAATGTTTTTATACCATTTTCCTTTCCTTTTGATTTATCAGATAGTCCTGATTCGGTGTTTTTTGGGATATCATCGTCTAATATTTCAGGAAACATGGAACCTTTGGCAGGAAGTATGATTATAGTTGATGATATTCAATTCAATGGTTTAGGCATTACGCAACAGTTAGCCAATTCAGATTTTGAAAGTTGGAATACCAATAACTCTTATGAATTTGTAAACTGGACGGCTTCAACCCAGGAAGTGACGCGCACAGCAGACAGCTATAGTGGAGATGCAGCAGCATTTATTCCAGTTTCTGATTTTGGTGATGGATTTATTTTCGGGGGTAATTTAGTGTTGGGTGAACCACCAATGAACGGGAAACGACAAGGAATACCATATAACCTTACTAGTGATAGCCTATCTTTTTATTACAAGTTTAATTCGGTAAATGAAGACTCGGCAAATGTTATCATCAGTTTATACAAACAAGGCTTTCCAATTGGTGGCGAGAATGTTGTTTTAGAACCAACAGTTGAATATAAACTCAAAACTATTCCAATTAGCAGTCAATTAATACCTGATACATTATCATTAATTTTTGCCGTAGCTCAAAGTCAAATAAATCCTGCAAGTTTAGGATCTGTATTATACATTGACGATGTAAAATTAAATAGTGCACCATTTAGTGCATTGTTCGAAAACCCGGCACAAAATGATGAGCGTATTAAATTATTTCCAAATCCGGTACAAAAAGAATTGTACATTGAAGTATCTGGTCGTATCAATGTAAAATATTTGGTAACAGATGTTGCAGGGAAAGTCCTAATTAGTGGTGAAACAATAAATAAAACAGCATTAGATTTAAGTGAATTAAAAAACGGAATTTATTTAATAAGTTTTGAAACAAGTGATGGAGTTTTGGTAGTGAAAAGATTCATTAAAAGCGATCAATAGGTAACACAAATAAAGATATACAAAGCCATTTCATGAATTATTGCGAAATGGCTTTGTATGTTATAAATACTTGTAAACCAATAACTAAGTATATTTTAAAATGCCTTATAATTAACATTATGTTAAATTGATTATAAAGAAACCAACATGCTTTAGACTATATATTCTATTTCTTTTATCCATCTATTCAAACCTAACCTTTTGACAATCCTCCTTCGCACCCTGAAGTTTTAGCCCCCGATTTAAATCAACTATTCATCCTATCAACTAATAACTATTCAACCAAACTTCCCAACAAAAAAACGGAGCCCAACTTGGTTGAACTCCGTTTCTGTTTTTTATGCAATTAGATTATTCTAACTCGTCAATTTGTTTTTTAATTTCCATGAACTTCATCTCGTTGTTCATGTTTTTGTAAACCGATTTAATCGATTCTAAAACCATTATTTTCAAGTTTTTCTTCTCACGCTTCTTTTCATCATCAACTTCTGGCAAATTTTCTACAATGGCCATAGCATCTGTAAAATGTTTTAAAGCGCGCTCTAATATAGCTCTTTGCTCTTTTTGCAATAAAGCAATCTTCTTATCGTACTCTTGTTGGTTAACACCAGTAGTTTTGTTTATTTTGTTTACAATAATGGTGTTTTCATAGTTGTTTAACAAAGCACCCATGGCATAATGACCATCAACATTCTCAGGATCTAGCTCTACTTTACGTTTGTAATCAGCTTCGGCTAAAGTAGCTTTGCTTCTCATTTCTTTCATTAATGAATCGGCCAACACACTTTGTTTTTTCGATTGTGCCATTAATTTAGTTTTGTTAGCCGGTACTTTTTCGCTTTTTGCCTTACGTTCAAGCTTTTCAGCTTCGTCTTGGGCTCTTTCTGATGCTTCATACCTGTCGGCAGCAAACTTATCGTAAATATTACCACGTACATATATCAAAGTACTGTTATCAGGGTCACTGCTCAAAGCCTCATTTACTTTGTTTAATAACACGTCCGACTTACCTTGTTTTAAGTAAATGTTTAACTCGTAGTTAATTAAGTCTTTATCGTTACTAAATTTATTACGTCCAACGCCAATTACTTCTAAGGCTTTACTGGTATCACCTGAAATAATGTAGGTTTCAGCATTAAAGTAATAAATTAATGGGTCGTTGTAATCCATATCCATTAACTTTTTAGAGTAAGTACGAGATATTTCGTATTTACCATCAACAAAAGCCGATCTGTAAATGGCATTGTAAATATTTTTATCTGTTAAATTGTTTTTCTTTAACTGTCCATCTTTATCTAATGAAATATTTGCAATCACATACTCAAAAAACTTAACAGCTTTATCGTAGTTTTTTTCTTGTAATGCTGTAAAAGCAGCATTATAGGCATCGAACGAAGACTGTATAATGGCTTGATTAGCGCAATACCACTCATAACGTTTTTTCTCATCTGAGGTTACACAGCCTTTAGCTGCCAATACAAATTTCTCAACTGTAGTTCCGTCAACTAGGCTGCTATAATCCTTATTACGCAAAATGGTATCGTAAATAGCAGTGCGGTAATACCACATTTTAGGGTCATTCTTGGTTTCATCGTGAATGGCAGCCTCGTCAATTGCTTTCTTAGCATCAGGTATTTCTGAGTTACGCAAATAAATGGCTGCACTCTCTACGTTAGTTTTTTGCGCTTGTGCTACTTGTATTAAACCAGCAGCAGTAAGCATCATAATTATTTTCTTCATACAAAAAAATTGTGTTTGTTTTAAAAACGTTGCTGCAAACTAAATGTTATTTTACGTAAAACTAAAAACCATACCAAAATAGTTTGTAATGTTAAGTCAACGTTAAATAAACCAATGGTTGTATACTAAAGTTGGCTAACCCACATTTTGTTGTTTACTTGCTACAAGTTTTATAGCCACATAAAACTTACATTTGCCTAACAAGCTATGATTAAAGATTACAAAGGAAACTTATATAAAGATAGAGAAATTAGTTGGATGCTTTTTAATGAGCGTGTTTTGCAGGAAGCTGAAAATGAAGAGACTCCCCTGCTTGAACGGCTTAAATTTTTGGCAATTTTTTCTTCAAACAACGATGAGTTTTTCAGGGTGCGTGTGGCTATTTTATTACGAAATCAAAAAATAGGAAAACGTTCTCAAATACAATTTCCACCAAATGTAATTTTATCAGAAATACAACGTATAGCCGTAATACAAAGCGACCGATTTAACAGAGCGTACGATCAAATTAATGCCAAACTTGAGGAAAATAATATACATATACTGGATTTAAAAGACCTTACTGATAAACAAAAAAGTGCCGTTGTTGAGTATTCAAAACGTGAAGTAATGCCTTACCTTTTCCCGGTTATTATTGATGATTTGCAGCATGTACCGCATTTACGCGACCGAGGTATATACTTGGCGGTTCGTATGAATGATTCAAAAAAAACATACAGCCCAAAACATGCCATTATTGAAATTCCGCAAACACCATTAAATCGTTTTTTTATTTTGCCAGAGGATGGTGTGCATAAAAATATCATGTATTTAGATGATGTAATTAGAACTTCACTACACCGTATATTTAATATTTTTGACTACGATGAGTTTGAAGCCTATACCATTAAACTTACCCGTGATGCCGAGTTTACCATTGATGACGATAGCGAAGATTATAAACGTAATCTGCTTGAAAAAATTCAACGCAGTATAAAACAACGTTCTATTGGCAGCCCTACTAGATTTGTGTATGATGCAGAAATGCCAAAGGTTATGCTTGATTTATTGTTGGATAAACTACAACTGCGCAATGTAAATTTAATTGCAGGTGGGCGTTATCACAACTTTAAAGATTTTATGGATTTTCCTAAAGTAGGAAAACCAGAACACTACTACCCTAACCTTATTCCACTTGCTATACCAGAGTTAGACAATAGCAAAACCATGTTTGAGGCCATTACTCAAAAAGACTATTTCCTAAATCACCCTTACCAAAGTTTTGATTATTTAATTAGGATGTTGCGCGAGGCGGCTATCGACCCCAACGTGCACGCCATTAAAATTACTTTATACCGCGTAGCCAAACACAGCAATGTGGTAAACGCATTAATTAATGCTGTAAAAAATGGTAAAAAGGTTACGGTATTAATGGAACTACAGGCCAGGTTTGATGAAGAACACAACATTTACTGGACAAACAAATTACAAGAAGCCGGAGCGCATGTGCATTTTGGTAAACCGGGACAAAAAGTGCACACCAAAGTGTGTTTAATTTACCGTACTGAAGATGGTAAAAAAGTAACATATGCGCATTTGGCAACTGGCAATTATAATGGTGTAACTTCTCGTATTTATTGCGACCACGGCCTACTTACCAAAAACACAAAGTATACCAACGATTTAGATCGGTTGATGGATATGTTGTTTCAAAGTCCGCGTAAACAAAAATTTGAACACATACTGGTTGCCCCTGATAATATGGCCAAACGTTTTGAAGAAGCCATAGACAATGAGATTAAAAATGCCAAGGCGGGGAAACGTGCCTACATCATTGCAAAAATGAATAGTTTATTGGATGAAGGCATGGTTAAAAAACTATATGATGCCGGCAAGGCCGGTGTTAAAATAGATTTGATTGTGCGTGGTATCTGCGCTATTGTGCCTGGTATTCCGGGGCTAAGTGATAATATACGCGTAATTAGCATTATTGATAGGTTTCTAGAACATGCACGTGTTTATATTTTTGCCAATAATGGTGATGAAAAAATGTATTTAGCCAGTGCCGACTGGATGTCGAGAAACCTATTTAACAGAATTGAATGTGGTTTCCCTATTTATGACGAAAACATAAAAGAAGAACTCCGCACTATTATTGATATACAATTACGCGATAACACCAAAGCTAGATTGATTGATAGTGATTTCGATAACAAATTTGTACGTAATAATGGTCAGCCAATACGCGCACAATACGCCATATACGAATACTTGAAAAATAAGTATGGAGTTGTGTAGTTTACTGGTTGATTAGTTATTAGTGTCTCTTCTATCCACTATCCACTATCCACTATCCAACTTCCAACCTCCACATTTCACACTAATTTATATTTTGGTTGATTAACAATACAGTTTTGCCTTACCTTTGTGAGGTAAAAACAGCTTGTCGCTTCCCTGCAATATGGGATGAGGAAAGTCCGGGCAACATAGAGCAACATACTACCTAACGGGTAGGAAGCCCAATGTAATGTTGGGTTTACAGACAGTGCAGCAGAGAATATACCGCCAAATAGCAATATTTGGTAAGGGTGAAAAGGCGGTGTAAGAGACCACCGGTTGTGCAGCAATGTACAACGCATGGCAAACCTTATGTGTTGCAAGGCCAAATAGGTTACGAGGTGTTACAGTAATGTGGCACAAAGTGCTGCTCGCACTTTCGTAATGGGTAGGCTGCTAGACTCCCGCTGTGAAGTTGGAGCCAGATAAATGACAAGCATACTCCGGTAACGGAGCGTAACAGAACCCGGCTTATCGTTTTTACAAAATAAGAGGCGCTTTGGCGCCTCTTTCCATTTAAAAGTATCCTTAACTGTAACTACAATTGCTGCTAAATATCATAAGGTTAACTGAAAAATGTCATTGCTAACACTTGTTAGGTCGGATAGTTTCACGGTACAAAAAAAGTATCTTATTATTTATACCAAAACCTAACAAAAGTACCTATGCCAATTTATCGCAAAGAAGGAACTATCCCGGCCAAACGACATGTTGTATTTCGTCAACCTAACGGAAATTTATACCACGAAGAATTATTCGGTACCGAAGGTTTTTCAGGCATGTCTTCATTGGTGTATCACCTCAATCCGCCCACTATTGTAAAATCGTTTGGTACACCTTATTCGGTTAAGCCTAAAATTGCTGTGGAAGACAACTTACAAGCACGCAGTTACCAGAGTTTTAAAACCACTCCAAATGATGATTACATAACCAGTAGAAAAACACTTTTTGTAAATGCCGATATGAGTATTGGGGTGGCAGCTCCTACCAAAAGCATGACCGATTACTTTTACAAAAATGCCGATGCAGACGAAATGTTTTTTGTGCACAAAGGTTCGGGTACTTTAAAAACCATGTATGGCAACATTCATTTCGAATATGGCGATTATGTTATAGTGCCACGCGGTACAGTTTATCAGTTTACGTTTGATACCACAGATAACCATTTATTGTTGGTTGAGTCGCACGGGCCAATTGAAACCCCAACCCGATACCGCAATGCTTACGGACAATTTATGGAGCACTCCCCCTTTTGTGAGCGCGATTTTAAATTCCCGGTTAACATGGAAACGCACGATCAGGATGGCGACTTTTTGGTGAACATCAAAAAACGTGGATTGATTTATCCTTATGTGTACGGTAAACACCCTTTTGATGTGGTGGGTTGGGATGGTTGTGTGTATCCTTATGCCTTTTCTATTTTTAACTTCGAACCCATAACAGGTCGCATACATATGCCGCCTCCAATACACCAAACTTTCCAAGGGCGCAACTTTGTTATTTGCTCATTCGTGCCTCGTTTGTACGATTATCACCCGGATGCAATTCCTGCTCCTTACCACCACAGTAATGTTGACAGCGATGAGTTGTTGTACTATGTAGATGGTGATTTTATGAGCCGTAACAACATAGAAAAAGGTCAGTTTACTTTACACCCAGGAGGATTACCACATGGTCCGCACCCGGGAGCCATAGAGCGCAGCATTGGTGAAAAAGAAACCAAAGAACTGGCTGTGATGATAGATCCTTTTAACCCGGTAATGATAACCGAAGATGCCATGAACATGGAGTTTGCAGACTATTACCAATCGTGGTTACTACAAAAATAATTGCATAACAATATTAAATACTACCGAAATGACAGATTTAAAAACAGTAGAAAATTTCACCTACTCGGGTCAAAAAATATTTAAAGAGGCCCAAGATTTTCTTCCAATAAACGGAACCGATTATGTTGAACTTTATGTGGGCAATGCCAAGCAGGCTGCGCACTATTACAAAACAGCTTTAGGTTTTCAAGATTTGGCTTATGCTGGATTAGAAACAGGCATGCGCGACCGAACATCATACGTGTTGCAACAGGGTAAAATACGATTGGTACTTACCACACCATTTAACCCTGAAAGTGAAATGGCACAACATTTACGTTTGCATGGCGATGGTGTAAAAGTAATTGCTTTATGGGTTGATGATGCTTACGATGCTTTTGAACAAACCACCAAACGTGGTGCTAAACCATACATGCAACCTAAAACAGTTACCGATGCGGATGGCGAAGTACGTTACAGTGGCATACATACCTACGGTGATACCGTTCATGTATTTGTGGAGCGTAAAAATTATACAGGTTTGTTTTTGCCAGGTTATGAAAAACTGGATACAGGCTACAATCCAGGAACTTGCGGCTTAAAATACATCGACCATATGGTGGGTAATGTGGAGATAGGACACATGAACAATTGGTCGAAGTTTTATGCTGAAGTAATGGGCTTTGCTAATTTGGTAACGTTTGATGATAAAGACATCAGCACCGAATACACGGCATTAATGAGTAAAGTAATGACCAATGGTAATGGCTACATTAAGTTCCCAATCAACGAACCGGCATTGGGCAAAAAGAAATCTCAGGTGGAAGAATACCTTGATTTCTATAAAGGTGCGGGTTGCCAACACATAGCCGTAGCAACCGATGATATTGTGTTTACCGTTTCGGAAATGAAAAAGCGCGGGGTTGAGTTTTTATATGTACCCGGAACGTATTACGATACTGTTGGTGCACGCGTGGGCGATATTGCCGAAGACCTATCTATACTTAAAAAATGGGGCATTATGGTTGATAGAGACGAAGAAGGTTATTTACTTCAGATATTTACCAAACCTGTGGAAGATCGCCCAACTTTATTCTTCGAAATTATTCAGCGTAAAGGCGCAAAAAGTTTTGGTAAAGGAAATTTTCAGGCTTTGTTTGAATCTATAGAAGCTGAACAAGCACGTAGAGGAACTTTGTAACACAAACCAATACCACTAATAATAAAAAAGGAAGTCTAAATGGACTTCCTTTTTTATTAACTAATTATTTGCAATGCGCGGTGCACATTGCAAGTTGATTGCGTCCCTGCAGGGCTTGTATTCAAATTAACAACTGTGTTTTTTAGCGCTGAAAGTGCGTAATCAATTCGCGAGTTGGCAACGCCACTCGCGGCAATTTTTACTCACCCAACAACACATTAACCATGGCACTGGCCTTCAATAAACACTCTTCGTATTCTTGTTCTCCTTGCGAATCGTAGGTAATGGCACTACCTACTTCAAAACTTAAATAATTGGTTTGGGCGTTAAATTGCAAACTGCGTATCACCACATTTAAGTCAAAATTACCGTTGGGTGCAAAGTAACCTACCGCCCCAGCGTATAAACCACGTTGGGTTTGCTCATATTGCTCAATTAATTGCATGGCCATAATTTTAGGAGCCCCTGTCATACTTCCCATTGGAAAAGCATTTCTAATTACATCAACACCACTTACCTCCTGCTTAGGTTTTGCGCTAACTGTTGATATCATTTGATGCACCTGCTTAAAACTGTAAATACCAAACAGTTCATCAACCACCACAGTACCGGTTTGTGCGGTACGCGCTAAATCGTTACGCACCAAATCAACAATCATTAAGTTTTCAGCACGTTCTTTTTCACTGTTTAATAAATGTTGTTTTTGGGCTTCATCTTCGGCCTCGTTTGCGCTTCTTGGTGTGGTTCCTTTTATGGGTTGAGAATATACTTTATCACCAAGCTTAGTCATAAAACGTTCAGGACTTGCGCATAACAAATACTTTTTATTCCACTTAAAAAATGCGCCAAATGGTACAGGCGATTTAGATTTTAGCTTATCGTAAACTTGGTAAGGATTGATGCACGCATCGGTATGATAAAACTCGGTACAGTAATTTAACTCATACACATCACCTTCTAAAATATGTTGCCTAATGTGTTCTACATCACTTAAATATTGCTGTTTATTTACCTTAGCTTGAACATTAATGGGCTTGTGTGGTACATCAGTTAAGGTGAATTGCTGATGTAATAATTGCTGTGCTACTTCATCACCAAAAACACAATTCCCTTGTGCATCAATTACCAATAATTGTTCGGGTACAAATGCTATTAAGCCATCAAAACCAATATGGTTTGGGTGGTTTGATTCTAGGTTTTCGAGTTGATTTTTTAGATCGTAACTTAATTGTGTAAACACATATTTATTTTGATGTTTAGCAACAAAGTCGTCCAACGCCTCAAAACTGTGTTGATTAACCGAAATATAATCACTTACTCCGAAAGCTGCTGCAAATTCTATTTGGTGCAACCCCCAGGCGTTTACGCTAAAGTTGTTGTCTAATAACATCACCGCTTTATGGCGTTGCGCCTCAATTAAGGCTTGGTGTTTAATTTGTACAATTTGCTGTTTGGTATAGTTAACCATGTGTTGCAAATATAGTTGTGGTTTTATTTCTTCATCATCATTTGTTTGGCCCTAATAATGTTTTGATAAAACGCACTTGTAGGTTTATATGTAAAATTACATTGGTTGCTAATAGTAGCCTTTTCGGCACACTTACACCCTATTATGCGGCCATTTTCTTTAAACAAACTGCACTGCAAACAAGCCGCACTTGCGCAGGTTACATAACCATCGTTTTGTTTTGCAAAATAAGTGCGGGTTGTAATATTATAAATAAGCATTAAAGCTATAAGCTTTCTGTAGTTTTTATAAGTTCCTTCGGCAATCAAGTAATGGTGTGCTCCTACCGATTCAATATGTAAATTATTAATAACGGTTCCATCGTTTATTGTACGATTAATGGCTTTTACCAACAAAGCTGTATCTGCTGTAATGATATAACTATTATCGGTAGCTTTACCAATTTCAAACTGTTGAGCAAAGGAACCTAAAACCAATCCAAACATTAACCCAACCAAACAAAAAATACTGCGCATGTTTACCAAACTATCTGATAATCTTTTTCTACAATAGTACTGTCATCTGTGTTGTTTGAGCCCGATTTTTTACGAAACCAATAACGCTGACTGCAAGCACTTAAAATCATAATGGTTATGAATAAGCAAATAAACACAGTTGTATGCGTTGGTTTCAATTTCATTTAACAACAAATGTATGTGTATTTAACTAAATTATTCTTGAATAAACTACACCTTTAATTGCCGATTAAATAAGATTTAAATATTGTTTTACTGTTTACATACGCTAATTATAGCTTTTTAAAACATATAACAGCAAGTTGGCAGAAAAAAAAGTGTTCATATTTATGGTTTTACTATATTGTTATTTCATAGCAAACTTAATCACCCCATGATAACCCCTAACAAAGCTGACGAACTTGCCAAATCGTTTAAAGCAATTAAAGCATGGTTTAACGATTATGAATTACTACATATTAATGATGCTTCATTAATTAATGATGAATACGGGGTGATAAATTATATTAGAGCAAATCCGGACAATACCTATCAATTTGTACTTTATAACCCTATACTAAAAACCACTTTTGCTGTAACGGAGCTTTCTTTTGTAAACGACCATATGAATGGATTTGTAGATGAAGGTGTCTTACATTGCCTCATTATTAAACGTTTAGAGAATGATTATGGCTACATTAGGGTTAACCCCGCTACTTTGGGCCAATCTATTGGCAATTTAATTCAAACAGGTGATTTAAATTTTTCTCATTACCCTAAATTTGAGGAGCTATATACCGTTAAAGCAGATAATACATTAAAAGCGAGCAAGTTTTTTACACCTGAACGTATTAGTTTGTTTGAAACCGTTGGTGATGTTCAATTGCTAATTAATAAAAATACATTACTTTCAAGAATTGCACAAAACGATGCACATGGCGATTGGATACATTTGTTAAACATGGCCGCTCACTTAGATTAAAACATAAACTTAATTTAAAAACAAAAGGCTGTTTCAAAATTGAAACAGCCTTTTTTATGTTTAATTGATGGAGTTTAAAACTACACCACCATGTTAATGATTTTGCCTTTTACGAAAATGATTTTTTTAGGCGTTTTTCCTTCCAACCATTTTTGAATTAACTCATCAGCCAACACCACTGGTTCAATTTCGGCCTGAGTCGCATTTAAGCCAAACTCAATATTGGTGCGGTGTTTACCATTTATTGATACCGGATAACTAAAACTATCTTCTACCAAATACTCCGCATTAAATACCGGAAATTGCGCATCGGCTATTGAACCTGAATGACCTAAAGCGGCCCATAATTCTTCGGTAATATGAGGTGCGTATGGATGCAAACAAACCACAATATTTTCTAAAATTTCGTGTTTGTTGCATTTTAAATCCATCAACTCGTTTACACAAATCATAAAGGCAGGAACCGATGTATTGAATGAAAAATGCTCAATGTCCTCTCCTACTTTTTTAATTAATTTGTGTACCGATTTTAGCTCCTTTTTATCTGCTGCTTCTTTGGTAACTATTACGTTTCCGTCTGCATCATAAAACAAACGCCATAACTTCTTCAAGAAACGATGTACACCTTCAATACCTTGTGTGCTCCATGGTTTGCTTTGCTCCAACGGACCCAAAAACATTTCGTACAAACGTAAAGTATCTGCTCCGTAGTCGGCTACAATGTTATCAGGGGTTACCACATTGTGCTTCGACTTACTCATTTTCTCCACTTCACTGCCACAAATGTATTTTCCATCTTCAAGTATAAACTCCGCGTTTTTGAAGTCTTCGCGCCATGACTTAAATGAATCAATATCTAAAACATCATTGTTAACGATGTTCACGTCAACATGAATTGCCGTAGTGTCATATTGATTTCTTAAACCCATAGACACAAACGTTTCAGTATTTTTAACTCTGTAAACAAAGTTACTTCGCCCCTGAATCATCCCTTGATTAATCAACTTTTGTGCAGGTTCATTAACAGGAATAAAGCCTCTGTCGTATAAAAACTTGGTCCAAAAACGTACGTACAACAAATGTCCGGTGGCATGCTCGCTTCCGCCCATGTATAAGTCAACATTACGCCAGTAGTTTACGGCATCTTGGCCCACAAAATCGGTATTGTTTTTAGGGTCCATGTAACGTAAAAAGTACCAACTGCTACCTGCCCAACCTGGCATGGTAGTGGTTTCTATCGGGTAACCTTCACTGTCTACGCAACCTTTGGCTTCATTCCACATCCATTTTTCGGCACGTGCCAATGGTGGTTCACCATCTTCGGTTGGTAAAAATTTATCTACCTCAGGTA
>JBFYQC010000057.1:0-5046 GCA_041302975.1 Bacteroidota bacterium | reverse complement strand
AACACCCCGGCATGGATGCTTTTAAACGATAAATTGTTTGATTTTGCTAAAGAAGTTGATGGTAAAAAACTGCAACCATTCTTGAACAAACGATTTATTCAAATTGCTAAAAGTGCTGAAGAAACTTACTTTAATAAATTTGTTACGCAATTAGTTGAAAAGTATGATGTGTATGCCGAAGGACTGGAGATTATAACAAAGCCCGTATCAGCACACACAATGCTTAAAGTACAAATGTATGAAGGTGAACAATTATCGCTTAAACTTACATTTAACTACGGCAAATCAAATTTTGAATATGGTACCCAACAAGTGGTAAGTGTAGTGGTTGAAAAACAAGGCGACAACTATACTTTTATCCGTTTTAAACGCAATAACAGCTGGGAAGAAGAACAGAAAAAACAGATTGAAGATTTAGGGTTATTGCAATTAAACGGACCTTATTTTAGCTTAAAAAGTGTATCACCACAAGCTGACTCGCACGAACTGATAAAACTTGAAACCACCAATAAATATGAGTTTTTAGAATGGTTAAATGAAAACACAGAAACACTTCGCCAACAAAATATTTTAGTAGAACAAGGCAGTGATTTTAATAAATATTTTATTGGTCATAGGCAAATTAAACTTGAGGTTACCGAACAACGTGATTGGTTTGATGTAAAAGCTGTGGTACAATTTGGCGATTACACGTTTAGTTTTATGGCGCTTAAAGAGTATATATTAAAAGGCAAACGTGAATTTATTTTACCTAACGGGCAAATAGCTATTATACCGAACGAATGGTTTGGAAACTTAGGCGGAATGCTGGCTTTTAGTACTAGTGAAGATGAAATACTTCTAGAAAAACAGCACATTGGTTTAATTGAAGAGCTAAATCAAAATGGCGGTAAATACTTGCGCTTAAGCGATAAGTTAGAAAAAATGAAAGCATACGGGCAAGTAAGAGATATTGACATGCCTGTTGATTTTATAGGCACATTGAGACCTTATCAAAAAGCTGGTTTTAACTGGTTTTATTTTTTAAAACAGAACAAGTTTGGTGGTTGCTTAGCAGATGATATGGGTTTGGGTAAAACCATCCAAACCTTGGCTTTATTACAAAAAGAAAAAGAGCTGTATGCCATTACCAGACAATTTGCACAACAAATACCGGAACCTATCAATATTATTAAACAAGCCGAAGAACAAGCCCCACAACTGCATTTGTTTGATGGTGTAGAAACCCAAATTAAATCTACACAAACAATTCCGCAATTAGACATTAAACAGGTAACAACAACGTTGGATGAAAGCATGTACACACACATCAAAACATCTTTAATTGTGGTACCAAACTCTCTGGTGTATAACTGGTATAACGAGGCCAGAAAGTTTACACCTAACTTACGTGTACTCATCTACACGGGTATTAATCGTGAAAAAAACCCACAAACATTTTTGGCTTACGACCTAGTGATTTCTACTTATGGAACCGTGCGTGTTGATATTGACTTATTAAAAAAATTCCCGTTTAACTACATCATTTTAGATGAGAGCCAGTCGATAAAAAATCCGCAGTCACAATCATCTCGTGCGGTTAAACAACTTAAAGGTTCAAACAAATTGGTACTAACAGGTACACCAATTGAAAACAGTGTATCTGAATTATGGAGTCAGTTGGCCTTTATAAACCCCGGACTTTTGGGCAGCTTACAAAGTTTTACAGAACGTTTTGTAACACCTATTGAACGTGGGAAAGACATTCATAAACTGCAACAGTTAAAGGCCATTATTAAACCGTTTGTATTGCGCAGAACCAAAGACCAAGTTGCAACCGAGTTGCCTGCAAAAATCGAGCAAGTGGTATACAGCAACATGACGGAAGAACAAGCTGAGGCATACGAAACAGTTAAATCACATTACAGAAATGAAATATTAAAATCCATAAAAGAGTTTGGCTTAAACAAATCGCAATTTGCCATTTTACAGGGCTTAACCAAGTTGCGTCAAATAGCTAACCATCCTATTTTAACAAACCCTGAATATAAAGGCCAATCAGGAAAATTTGACGAATTGATTGCCCGCGCTGAAACTGCACAACAAGAAGGACACAAAGTATTAATTTTTTCTCAGTTTGTAAAACAACTCGACATCTACAAACAACACTTTGACAACAAAGGCTGGAACTATTGTTACTTAGATGGAAGCATGAGTAATGAGCAAAGACAACAAGCCGTACAAAAGTTTCAAACCGATGAAAATATCAACTACTTTTTAATATCGTTAAAAGCGGGTGGTGTAGGTTTAAATTTAACCCAAGCCGACTATGTATTTATCATCGACCCATGGTGGAACCCAGCTGTGGAGCAACAGGCCATTGACCGCTCACACCGCATTGGGCAGACAAAAACTGTATTTACCTATAAGTTTATAACTAAAGACACTGTTGAGGAAAAAATATTAGCCTTACAACAAAAGAAAAAAGAGTTGGCCAGCAGCATTATCACCAACGAAGAAAGTTTCATCAAAACAATTAACGTGGATGAAATTATAGAATTATTGAGTTAATCAACATCATAAAAATCAAAGCCTAAATAACTATTATTGCATCTACTAGAATATCGATAATCAACTTAATTATGAGCAATACATCAACCCAAACTAACGCCATGAATAAAAGAGACTTATTACAACAAAAACGCGATGAGGCGCAATTAGGCGGTGGCCAAGCCCGCATAGATTCTCAACATAAAAAAGGAAAACTTACGGCACGTGAGCGCATTCATTTTTTATTGGATGAAGGTAGTTTTGAAGAGATTGGCGCTTTTGTGGCACACCGAAGCAAAGACTTTGGTATGGAAAAACAGCAGTTTTTGGGCGATGGTGTAGTTACCGGATATGGTAACATTGATGGTCGTTTGGTGTATGTTTTCTCTCAAGATTTTACTGTTTTTGGTGGTTCGTTAAGTGAAACACATGCCGAGAAAATTTGCAAACTAATGGACTTGGCGATGAAAGCCGGAGCACCACTTATTGGTTTAAACGATTCGGGAGGGGCGCGTATTCAAGAAGGTGTGGTATCGCTTGGTGGTTATGCCGATATTTTTTACCGCAATACCATGGCGAGTGGCGTAATTCCGCAAATATCAGCTATTATGGGTCCATGTGCAGGTGGCGCAGTATATAGCCCTGCTATAACAGATTTTATTATGATGGTTGAAAATACCTCATACATGTTTGTTACAGGCCCGAACGTAGTTAAAACAGTTACCCACGAGGAAGTAACATCAGAAGAATTAGGTGGCGCATCGGTACACTCAACAAAAAGTGGTGTAGCGCATTTTACAGCTACCAACGAAATTGATTGTCTAAATCAACTTAGAAAATTATTAAGCTACATACCAAGTAACTGTGAAGAAAGAACGCCTATCCTTTCTTACAATCCATTAAACGAAATTAGAGAAGGTTTAAAAAATATTGTACCTGAAAACCCAAATCAACCCTACGATATGCGTGAGGTAATTGAGCAAGTTGCGGATGAAGGTTCGTTTTATGAAGTCCACAAAAATTACGCTGAAAATATTGTGGTGGGTTTTGCACGTTTGGGTGGTAGAAGCATCGGTATTGTTGGAAATCAACCATCACAATTGGCCGGCTGTTTAGATATTCATGCATCGCAAAAAGGCGCGCGCTTTGTGCGTTTCTGCGATTCGTTTAATATTCCATTGTTGGTATTTGAAGATGTACCGGGATTTTTACCGGGTACTGACCAAGAGTGGAATGCAATAATTACCAATGGTGCAAAATTGTTGTATGCATTCTGCGAAGCTACTGTTCCGCGTGTTACTGTTATAACCCGCAAAGCTTATGGCGGAGCATATGATGTAATGAACAGCAAGCACATTGGTTGCGACATGAATTTTGCTTGGCCTACTGCAGAAATTGCGGTAATGGGAGCAAAAGGTGCTGCTGAAATTATTTTCAAAAAAGATATTGATGCAGCTGCTGATTCTGCCGCTGAATTGGCTAGGAAAGAAAAAGAATATGGCGATATTTTTGCTAATCCTTATCGTGCAGCAGAACGTGGATTTATTGATGAAGTAATATTCCCTGAGGAAACTCGTTCTAAGCTGATAAAAGCATTTAAAATGCTTGAAAACAAAGTAGCTAACTTACCAAGAAAAAAACATGGAAATATTCCGTTGTAATAAAACCCAAACATCAATTTTCGGGTTTAAAACATTTGTATTGGCAGCAATAAGTCTGCTCGTTTCAACAGTTATTATGGCTGCCGAAAATGAAGTACGTGTTCCGTCAAATATTACACATGTAACGGTGTTTTTAAATCAAGCACAAGTTACACGTGTAGCAAAAACAAACTTACAAGCCGGTACTACGGATATTGTTTTTGATCGTGTTTCACCCTACATCAACATTAAAAGCATTCAGGTTAAAACAGAGGGGAACGTAAATTTACTTTCGGTATCACATCGAAATAATTATTTAGCCAATGAAGATAAACCTGCGTTTATTATTGAGCTTGAAGATACCATTGCTGCTTTAGAAAACCAACTAGCACTGATTAACATTCGCAGAGAGGCGCTAAATTTGGAGAAAGAAGTAATCATAGCCAATAAACACATTGGTGGTGAAAACTCGGGGGTTAAGGTGGAAGACTTGGAAGATGCATTAGTCTTATTCAGAAAACGTTCTCAAGAAATTGGCGAAGAATTACTGAAACTTGATGGAAACTTAAATCGCTTAAACGCGATTAAAAAGAAGTTTCAATCGCAATTAAATGTGTATTTAAACAATCGCAACAGCTCTGTAGAAATTGTGGTTACCGTTAAAACGTTAAGTGCGGTAAGCAACACCAAAATAGAATGGAGTTATTTGGTTGGCAATACCAGTTGGGCGCCTTTTTACGACATTAGGGTTAAAGATACCAAAAGCCAATTGCAATTGGTAAGTAAAGCAAATATTACCCAACGCACAGGTGAAGATTGGAAAAACGTAGTGCTAAAATTAAGTACGGCTAACCCGAATGAAAATGGGAGTAAGCCA
>JBFYQC010000056.1:0-11425 GCA_041302975.1 Bacteroidota bacterium | reverse complement strand
ATAGACACGAACAATGAAATTCATCGTAAATAGCACAACACTTCTAAAACAACTATCAAACATTGATGGGGTTGTAGTTTCAAAACCAATCATCCCTATTTTAAATAATTTCTTGTTTGATATTAAAGACGGAGAGCTTAAAATATCTTCTACTGATTTGGAAACTACCATGACCACAGGTATAAAGGTAGAAGCCAAAGAGGAACTGAGCATTGCTATTCCTTCTAAAACAACGATTGATTTATTAAAAACATTAGCAGACCAGCCACTTGCTTTTTCAATTAATCTTGAAAAAGGTGCCGTGGAAATTAAATACGATACAGGTCGTTTTAAGTTGACAGCACAAAAAGGTGATGAGTTTCCTAAGAACCCGGTTGTTGAAGATGGTAAAAAGTTTGTCATTCCAGCAAAGGTTTTACAACGTGCAATTACCAAAACGGTATTTGCAACTAGTAATGACGAACTTCGTTTAAACCTTACAGGTGTTTACGTTCAGCTTACTAATGATGATATCACTTTTGTAGCTACAGATGCAAATCGTTTAGTACGCTACAACAGAGCTGATGTTAAACCGGGCGTTGAAGAGTCTTTTATTTTGCCTAAAAAAGCACTTAACCTATTAAAGTCATCATTACCTAATGATGATACAGAAGTAACAGTTGAATTTAATCGCTCTAATGCTTTCTTTACTTTTGGTGAGGTAAGTCTAATATGTCGTTTAATTGACGAAAAATATCCTGATTACAATGCCGTAATTCCTAAAGAGAATCCAAATGTATTGCAAATAGATAAAAGTGAATTTTCTGTTGGTGTTAAGCGTGTTTCTATTACATCAAATAAAACTACACACCAAATTCGTTTAAAACTTGCAGGTAGCGAGTTAACAATTAGTGCTGAGGATATTGATTTTGAAAACGAAGCCCAAGAGAAATTAAAAT
The DNA here is from genome assembly GCA_041302975.1 of Bacteroidota bacterium. GTDB lineage: Bacteria > Bacteroidota > Bacteroidia > UKL13-3 > UKL13-3 > UBA6183. The sequence goes on along the minus strand of JBFYQC010000056.1, from coordinate 10,487 downwards.
GTCAGTATACTGGTGAAGATTTGGAAATTGGCTTTAATTCTAAATATCTATCTGAAATGATTAGTGCCGTAGATACATCTGAGTTAAAGTTGGAAATGAGTCAGCCAAATCGTGCAGGTGTTTTAACCCCAATGAATGGTGATGAAGGCGAAAATATTTTGATGTTGGTAATGCCAATGATGTTGAACAGTTATTAATTATTAATTTTTATAAATAAATCGGCCCGACTATCAAAAAATAGTCGGGCTTTTTATTTTCTTCTTTTAAATTGCCCATAAAATTTATACAGTAACATGAGAAAATTACTTTTAGCTTTATTTTTACCTGTAATGGTTTCTGCACAGCAAAAAATGCTTACCTTAGAAGATGCCGTTATTAAACAACGAACCACTTTGGGGCCAGCACGTTTAATAGGCTTGGCTTGGGTACCCAATAGCAACAAGTTTACTTATATTGGAAAAAAGGATGGTAAAGACTGTGTGGTGATGCAAGATGCAACTACATTAACACGCGACACTGTTTTAACATTAGCAAAGTATAACGAAGTTTTAGGCAAGGCGGATGTAGGTTTAAAATCCACAGAACGGTTACCACTGGTGATTTGGCTAAACGAAAATAGTTTTCGTTTTAACATCAAACAAAACTTATACATAGCTGATTTAAAAACTGGTAAAGTTGATGTGTTTTGTTATTTACCTGAAGGAGCAGAGAGCACAGATATAGAACCTAAAACGGGCAGCGTTGCTTATGTTAATAATCATAACCTTTGGGTAAGTAATAAAGCTTCAATCTTACAAGCTGGTTCGTCTATCACAGATAGTGGTGATGATACAAAAGGTGATATGTTAACCAAAGATGGTGCTTATGGCTTGGAGTATGGTACATCTGTACATCGTAACGAGTTTGGTATAGATAAAGGTACTTTTTGGTCACCTAATGGAAACAAGTTGGCATACTATCAAATGAATGAAAGCTTAGTGACTGATTATCCTATCTATAACCTGAATACCAAACCCTCAACTGTTAATAATATGAAGTATCCAATGGCTGGTGATGCCAGCCATGTGGTTAATGTTTATGTGCACGATTTTGTAAAAAAACGTACAGTAAAATTGGCTACCGGAACACCTTTAGAGCAATATTTAACTAATGTAACTTGGCATCCGGGAGAAGAAAAGGTATACATAGCCGTTGTTAATCGCGAGCAAAACGAAATGAAATTGAACGAGTATGATGCTGTAAGTGGTGTATTTACCAAAACCTTGTTTACAGAAACACATCCTAAATATGTTGAGCCAGAACATCCTCTTATATTTTGTAAAAACAATCCAAAACAATTTATTTGGATAAGTGAACGTGATGGCTTTAATCACTTATATCTTTACAATGCTAATGGCAGATTAGAGCGCCAACTTACCAAAGGTAATTTTGATGTAACGCAGTTTGTCGGGTTTAATAACAAAGGTGATGAAGCTTTTTATATAGCTGCAAGCGAAGATGGCATGAACCGGTATTTGTATCGTGTAAATTTATCGACCGGAAAAATAACAAAGCTTACGATGGCTGATGGCGTTCATACAGTTATGATAAATGACAATGGAGAATGGTTTTTAGATTCTTATACTAGCTCAACAGTTCCTCGTAATGTTGCTTTACTAAATTCCAACGGACAAGAAAAAGCGGTGTTGTTAAATGCCATTAACCCAATTGCTGATTACAAAAAATGTGAGATGCAGCTATTTAAAATTAAAGCGGCTGATAGCGTAACCAATTTAAATTGCCGAATGTTTTTACCAGCTAATTTCGATGCCAATAAAAAGTATCCTACATTGGTTTACTTGTATGGTGGTCCGCATGCACAAATGGTTACAAATACTTGGTTAGGTGGTGCTGATATGTGGTTATACTTTATGGCACAACAAGGTTATGTGGTATTTACTTTGGATAACCGCGGTAGTGCAAACCGTGGTTTGGCATTTGAAAATGTTACACACAGAAAATTAGGTGTAGAGGAAAAGGCAGACCAACTGAAAGGAATTGACTATTTAAAAGGCTTAAAATACGTTGACGCAAGTAGAATAGGAATTTATGGTTGGAGTTTTGGTGGATTTATGACCACTACCATGATGAGCAAAACAGACTTATTTAAAGCGGGCGTTGCAGGTGGTCCAGTAATTGATTGGAGAATGTATGAAATTATGTATACAGAGCGTTACATGGATACTCCTAAAGAAAATCCGGAAGGATATGCAGAAAGTAACCTACTAAATCATGTTAAAGGATTAAAAGGTAAGTTAATGCTAATACATGGTACCGATGATAACGTGGTATTGTGGCAACACAGTTTAGCATACATAAAAAAATGTGTTGATGAAGGTGTGCAGCTGGATTATTTTGTATATCCTGGTCATTTGCATAATGTAATGGGTAAGGATAGGGTACACCTGATGCAGAAAATAACAAATTACTTTAAACAAAATTTGTAATACAATTCGTGTTGAGTAGGTAATATTATTTCACCAAATACTAAAAAGATTGATTAGTTCACTTTGTTTCATGGTGCACCTAATCAATCTTTTTTAGTGTTATTAATTTTCTTCGTGCAATATGCATAGTTAGCCTATTAAGTAATCTGGGCTTAATTGAGTACTTTTATAGTAGTTGGTAGAATAACGTATTAAAAAGTATCAAACCTCGGTATAATCAAGTATCTTTCTCGTTGTTGGTAGTGGTTAGTAAAGGCAATTCTGCCGAAGTTTATACCTATACCAACATTATTTATTAAGTATTATGAGAAGAGTTATTTTTTTAACCACATCAATTTTCGTATTATCTATTAGCAACGTATTTGGTCAAAGACCATTGCCATTAGGTAAAACGCAATTAAATTTAGGTGTTGGTTTGTCAGGTTGGGGTATTCCTGTTTATTTAGGTTTTGATTATAGTGTGCACAAAGACATTACTTTGGGGGGTGAATTTTCTTACCGTTCTTACAACGAAAATTGGAAGTCGAGATATTACCGACACAATGTAATGGGATTTTCAGGTAATGGTAATTATCATTTTAATAGCCTGTTAAAAATTCCCCAAAACTGGGATTTTTATGCCGGATTAAACCTTGGGTTTTATATTTGGTCATCGCCTACAACATATGATGGTAGCCATAATTCAGGTTTAGGGTTAGGTGCCCAAATAGGAGGAAGGTATTACTTCAATTCTAAAGTAGGTGTAAACCTTGAATTGGGCGGAGGAAATGCATTTTCGGGAGGTAAGTTTGGACTTACCATCAAGTTATAGATTACAATAATATTAAATCTTTTAAAAGCGTTTATTGCCCAATTTCAGTTTGTAATTTGGTGATAAACTCTTTTTTTGCTTGATAAATGTGGTCTCTTGATGCAACTACGTAAGTTTCTATAACACTAGCCGAAGTTGAGTTTGCATCACCCATTACCACACGTTTATCGTCAACAACAATAGTTCCCTCTTTTACTAAGTTGTTTTTACTATATAATTTGTAGCTAATAACAAGATTTTCTTTTAGCATGGGAAAAGTAATTTTTGAGTACCTATACACATAACCATAAATGTAAATAATGGCATATCCCTTATCTTGATAAGCAAAAGAGGTGGGTATTGTTTCAATGGAAAGTTCTAATTTTTGATCGGGTAAAATGCTATCAAGTTTGTATTTGTAACAATCGGCTTTTATATCGCTACAAAGTTTTTCAAGTTCTTGTTTTTTATCCAACTCGCATTTGTAGAGTTGGTTCCATTTCCAAAATAAAATAGCGGGGATGAGCACATTTTTAACTTGCCTAACATAGGTTATTTGTTGGTATTCCTTGAGTTGTGCATCAGGTTTTACTATCACCATATCGCTTGAGTCTGTTTCAGTGTAATCTTCGTAATACGGATAATATTTTGCGATAGATTGGTTCATTTTTTTTGTGCCACAACTTCCTATAAATAAGCTAACAACTGCTAATAGTATTGATGTTTGCAATTTCATAATGCTAGAAAATATTTAAAAGGCTAGCTACTTTTTTATCTGCTATGGTAAATCGAGGATCGTTATAGCTTATTGCCTCAGGGATTGCAATACAGTGCATGCGTGCTGATTTTGCTGCAATTACACCATTTATGGCATCTTCAAAAACCACACAATGTTTAGGTTCAATATTTAATTGTTTGGCCACGCTTAAAAATATAGCTGGGTGTGGTTTGCCATATTCTTCATATTGCGCGCTCCACACTACATCAAAAAAATGGCGTATGTTTAATTTGTTAATCACCACATCAATTAACTCCATGGCACTTGATGATGCCAATGCTATTTTAAGGTTGTTTTGTTTGCAGTGTGTTAATACTTCGTATACACCGGGCATGGCATCAGCATGTTGCTGTATCAGTTGTTTAACACAATCTAATACATCTTTTTCTGTTTGTTCAAAGTTAGGTTCGGGCCACGGTTGATAATGATACCAGTATTGCACCACTTCACTTAACCTAAATCCCATTACTTGGCGCAATAAATCATCTGTTAAATTCAAACCAAGTTTACCAAAGACTTCTTTTTCGGCTATTTTCCAATAGGGTTCGGAGTCTATTAATAAACCATCCATATCAAAAATAACCAACTTTGTTTGCTCGGGAAAAATAACCATGTTGCAATTATACCCATTGCATTTAATTTTTAAACAATAAGGTTAATACCTTTTTACCAATACCAAATAGTTGTTTTTAAAAACAAAGGTGTATTTAAAGTTTTTAAGCCTTAAGTGAGGGTTGTTTTGTGCCATGTATTCTTTAACTATAAATCCGTCTTCTAAATAAGTTTTATCAGATTCACCTATAATGGCGATTACGTTTTTCATAGAAATATCTACCGCTTGATATTGGTATTCGAGGTACTCAAATAGCCATAAAAAATTACGCACTAAAGCAATACGTTGTGGTTGATATTTACCCGGGGCTTGTTCTCTAATTTCGTTACGGTGTATCTTTTTTATTTGATTTAAAATAGAATCGCTATAGTGAGAAAGTTGTTTTACCTCTGCAAGTGTTAACTTTCTTTTTACCTCTTGTTGGGCAACAACAGAAAGCTGCATGCAGGCAACAAAAAACAAAAGTAAAACAACTGCTTTTTTCATATTGGGTTAGGAATGATAATTTACTTTACAATCATCATGCCTAAAATAAAACTATTCCACATGCAATAGCAATCCTTTTAAATACTCACCTTCCGGATGGAAAATGTTTATGGGGTGATCTTCAGGTTGCGTAAGTTGTTTTAAAATACGTACGTTTCTTCCTGCATCGGCCGCAGCACCAAATACAATTTTCCTGAACAAATCTCTATCAATGTGCTGCGAGCAACTAAAGGTAAACACCAAGCCACCCGGTTTTATGGTTTTAAAAGCTATCAGGTTTAAATTTTTATAACCTCTACATGCATTAGGAACTGCTTTGGCATTTTTGGCAAAAGCAGGAGGGTCGAGCACCATAATATCGTAATCTTCCTTGTTTTCCTTCATAAAATCAAACACATCTTGCACATAACTAGCATGAGGTGCCTTGTTGAAGTTGGCTGCTACGTTTTGGTCGCACATATCAATAGCTTCCTTACTGCTATCCACAGAGTGAACTAAAGTTGCTTCACCGGCTAATGCATACAAACTAAAACCACCTGAGTAGCTAAATGTATTCAATACTTTTTTGCCTTTACTATACTCACCTAAAATCCTTCTGTTCTCGCGTTGGTCAATAAAAAATCCAGTTTTCTGACCTTTCTCTACATCCACCATAAATTTTACACCGTTTTCTAAAGCGGCAATAGGCATGCTTCTGGTTGCACCAACCCAACCACTTTCCATGCCCACATCTTCTAATCGTTGGGTGTTTTGTTTGGTTTTAAGGTATATGTATTTTAACCCAATTTCATGTATGGCATCAAAAATAAACTGGCTCATTAGCTCAGTACCTTTTATCAATAATTGCACCACAGCTGTATCATCATAAACATCTACAATTACACCAGGTAAAAAATCTCCTTCGGCATGCATTAGCCTGTAAATGTTGGTATTTGAAGGTAAAACCAGTTTGCGTAAATTAAAAGCGCGGTGAACTTTTTCTTTCCAAAAATCAGCATCAATATTTATTTCGGTTGATGTAAACTCGAATACCCTACAGGTAATTTGGCTGTTTGGTGAAAAAAAACCGTAACCTAAAAGTTCGTTATGGTTGGTACATACTTTAACTATTTCGCCATTTTCGGCTTTAGGTAAAGTTTTTACAGCACCGCTAAATACCCAAGGATGTCTGTTTACTAATGAGCGTTCGCGCCCCGATTTTAAAAATAATGTTTGCAATTTCTGTGTATGTTTGTGCTGCAAAAATCGCTTTTTTCGTTGTATAGTTCATGCATAAATTTGTTTATTCTGTTTTTTTATTGCTCGGTGTAATTGTTTCTACTGTTACCAGTGCACAGCAGTTTGCCTTAACAGGACGTACCATAACGGCCGAACAAGCTGAAGTGGTGCAGTTAGCCAGCATCATTAATATCAATACCGGAAAGAAATATATTAGTAACCGTCAAGGTTATTTTAAACTGTTTTATTCACCTAACGATACCATTTTAATTACGTCTGTTGGGTTTGACAGTGTCCAGCTTATTACCTCAAACTTTGATGCTAACTTGGTCGCTGATACTTTACTGGTTGTGTTAAAATCGAAAGTGGTAAAACTAAAAGAGTTACGCGTGGTATCATCAAACCCCAAACGTGATAGCATTGCGCGTGCAGCAGCCGAGTTTTTAAAAAACGACCCGCTGATGAATAACTATGACAGGATATTAAATAGGCAAAAAGGGGGATTGATGAGCCCGCTTACGGCCATGTATCAACAGTTTAGCAAAGAAGGAAAAGATGCTGTTAGGTTTGAAGAGTTTATGGCTTACATGGAGAAACAAAAACAAGCCGATAGAAGGTATAACCGCTATGTGGTTAAGCGTGTAACCAACTTGCCCGATATACAATTGGACGAGTTTATGGGTTTTTGTAAGCTAAATAAAGACTTTGTAATTCATGCCTCTGATTATGATTTGATTAGTGCCATAAAAGAATGTTTGCCTAATTTTAAGGCAAGCCGAAAATAATTGAGGTTGATTGTTTACAAACAATTAACGAACAATTTGAATTTGATGATGTTATATTTACACTTGAGGTGTATTTTGGTAAAACATTAATTAAATTATGATGATGCTAAGCGATTACAAAAGTGAGATGCAATGGCGGAAATTTAATGGAGAGAAAGTTACAGCCAACATTGTTGATGAAGTAGAGCAGTTAATTATTAACGAAACTGCTAAAGGTAACAAACTAAAAGTGTGCATAGGAACCGACTCTCAGGTTACCGGAAATGTTACAGAATTTGCCACCGTTATTGTTTTTGTCAGGCAAAAAAAAGGTGGCTTTATGTTGATTAGCAGCGACAAAACAAGTCAAAAAATGAGCATCAAAGAACGCATGCTGCTTGAGGTTTCCAAATCAATTGAGATTGCCTACCAATTGTGCGACCTACTAGATTTGTACGAGGTAGATTTAGAAGTGCATGCCGATATTAATACCAACCCAAATTTTAAATCGAACACTGCATTAAGCGAAGCCATGGGGTATATTTTAAGCATGGGTTTTGTGTTTAAAGCAAAACCTGATGCATTTGCAAGTTCGTATTGCGCCAATAAAATTGTGCACTAATAGCCGCTTCACTTGTTATTAGGTTTGGCTCTGACTTATATTTGTGCCATGCTTAAAGATATTAAACTAGAAAATAACGCAAATGTTGGTGTTGCCATTGTTAAAGAGTTAAACGATGACCTTGAAGTGGTGTGGAATGTGTTTGTGGTAAATTTAGGCGATGAAAAAGTTGTGAATATATTCACCACTTGCAAAGGTTACGGAACCATAAATGGCGAACAAAAAGAAACATCAGTGATGCGTTATTTTTTGGATGATATCGACCCGCAAACTGCCATAAAAGTAGAGCCTATTAACCCCGATTTGTTTCAATTAAACAATGAGTACTTTGTGGTTTTTTATCAACACGGAAACATGGTCGACAAAAAATTAACTTTTGCGGCAAATACCATCAATGACGATAATCTAGTGCAGGTTCCTGTGCTCGATTGTTTGGGTATATTACTTACTTAATACTCCCAAAACTTCCACCATCTTCTTGTTACCAGTTTATGTCCTTCTAATTTCTTTATGGCGTTTAAAAACTCCTCTGCGGTTTGAAAACGCAATTTTTGAGCTTCCATTAATTGATCATCCAACTCATCGTATGTATATTTTGTTGGTGGCAAATTAAATCGTGGTTTGGCTGTAGCTTTTTCTATTACCTCAGCGGCAACTTTACTTAATCCGCTAACCGGAATAGGAGCAGCAATTACAATGTTCATCAATACTTCCGGATTTTCATCGGTAAATGGTCTGTTGCCTAAAAGTAATTCATACAACAACACGCCAACTGCAAATAAATCTGTTGAGGTGTTAAACAAATCAACATGATTTAAAATTTGCTCAGGCGAGCTGTAATACATATTAAAAGGTTGTTTGTATAAGGTATGATTTATACGCTTGGCCAAACCAAAATCAGTTAAATATACTTTACCATCGTTGCCCATTAAAATGTTTTTGGGTTGAATGTCTAGATGTAAAATACCTTTATGGTGTAAATAAGTTAACGCCTGAAGCACTTCTACAACAATAAACAAAGCCTCCTTTTCATTGAGCTTGTGTGCTGTTTTACTCAAGTCGTTGCCATCAATCCAAGGCCTTACCAAATAATGTTTACCATCGTGAACAATATAATCTGTTGCAGCAATAATGCTAGGGTGATGTAACTGAAAAATATATTCTTGTTTAAAGTAAATAATGGCTTGTTGGTCCTCGGCCAAATGGGGTAAAAGTTGTTTAATAAAAGTCGGATTTTGATTTTTATCAACCCCTTTATAAACCTTGTTAAACTTACCTTTTGTAATTAAATCGGTTTGTTCGTTAAAGCTAAAAATTTGCTGTTGCCCTTGTAAAGTTATCATACAATAAATCTCTTTTTTTGCTGTGGTGTGGGTACTTTACAAACATCATACTTGCCAAACCATTGGTAACGGTTTTTAGCAATGTAATTATAAACAGTATTTCTAATAAATGCAGGTATCACCACAAATGCATAAAGCAACTGCCAAAAACCACCAAGTTTTTTTAAAGTAAGCAATGCCCCCGTGCTTTGGGTATACACTTTACCGTTATCGTATAAAATAAAACTATCAAACGAAATGTTGTTACCCAACACTTCTTGGGCATAGTTGCTCTGAAGGGCGCAAAACAAAAAACGCTCGTGTTTATCGTGTTTTAAAATAAACTGTACACTTTTATCGCATAAGCCACAAAGGCCGTCATAAAAAATAATTGGTTGCGATGGGTGCATCTGGTGTTTGGTTTGATTGTGGTTTAATTTTATTTACGTGTTTTAAAGTAAAAACGCACAAGTAAAATTTCAAATCGTTCAATATTCTTATATTCGCGCCTCAAAAGTACGTAAAATTATGTTCGAAAGCTTAAGTAGTAAACTAGAGAAAGCATTTAAAACCCTTAAAGGACAAGGTAAAATATCGGAAATTAACGTTGCCGAAACGGTTAAAGAAATTCGTAAAGCGTTGATTGATGCCGATGTTAACTATAAAATTGCCAAACAGTTTACCGATACCGTAAGGGAAAAAGCGTTAGGACAAAACGTATTAACCAGTGTTACACCTGGCCAGTTGCTTACCAAAATTGTTAACGATGAGCTAACGCTTTTGTTGGGTGGTAAAACCGAAGACATTAACTTGCTTGGAAGTCCGGCAGTAATATTAATGGCCGGTTTGCAAGGTTCTGGTAAAACTACACACTCAGCCAAATTAGCCAACTACATCAAGAAAAAAGGCCGCACAGTAATGATGGCTGCTTGTGATGTGTACCGTCCGGCTGCTATTGAGCAATTAAAAGTTTTGGGCGAACAAATTGGTGTACCTGTATATTTTGAAGAAGGAAATAACAACCCGGTAAGTATTGCACAAAATGCGGTTAAAGCGGCCAAAGAGCAAGGAGCAAGTGTGTTGATTGTGGATACCGCAGGTCGTTTAAGTGTTGATGAAGAAATGATGGCCGAAATTGGTAACATCAAAAAAGCCATTAACCCGAACGAAATTTTGTTTGTGGTGGATAGTATGACCGGTCAGGATGCCGTGAATACCGCCAAAGCATTTAATGATGTGTTAGATTTTAGCGGTGTTATTTTAACTAAATTAGATGGTGATACCCGCGGTGGTGCTGCATTATCAATCAAAACCATAGTTGACAAACCCATTAAGTTTGTGGGTATGGGCGAGAAGATGGAGGCGTTAGACCAATTCCATCCGGATCGTATGGCGCAGCGTATTTTGG
>JBFYQC010000055.1:0-5698 GCA_041302975.1 Bacteroidota bacterium | reverse complement strand
AGCAATATTTAGGGAATAAATCTGCAAGCTTTGTATAAGATGTGTATATTCGCACCGCTTTAAAACATAAAATTTTATGAAATACGATGTAACCGTTATAGGTTCGGGCCCCGGAGGCTATGTAGCAGCAATACGTTGCGCTCAGTTAGGTTTAAAAACTGCCATCATCGAAAAATATAGCACCCTTGGGGGTACTTGCTTAAATGTAGGCTGTATTCCGTCTAAAGCGTTATTAGATTCATCAGAGCACTACCACAATGCAGTGCATAATTTCACTACGCATGGTGTTGATATTAAAGGTGAAGTTCAGGTAAACTTAAAACAAATGATCGAGCGCAAAAATGGCGTGGTTAAACAAACCTGCGATGGTATCGATTATTTGATGAAGAAGAATAAAATTGATGTGTTTCAAGGTGTGGGTTCGTTTGTAAATAAAAACACCATAAAAATTAGTGGTGATAAAGAACAAACCATTGAAACCGATAAAGTAATTATTGCTACTGGTTCTAAACCATCAACTTTACCTGGTGTAGATATTGATAAAAAAAGAATCATTACCAGCACAGAAGCTTTAAACATGACCGAAGTACCTAAACATTTAATTGTTATTGGTGGTGGTGTTATTGGTTTAGAGTTAGGTTCTGTATACGCACGATTAGGTGCTAAAGTTACTGTTGTTGAATACTCAGGAAGTATTATCCCAACCATGGATGGTGCTTTAGGTAAAGAATTGCAACGCGTATTACGCAAACAAGGTTTTGAGTTTAACTTTAACCATAAAGTAAAATCGGCTACTACTAAAGGTAAAGAAGTTACCGTTACTGCCGAAAACGAAAAAGGTGAAATGGTTGAGTTTAAGGGTGACTACTGCTTGCTAAGTGTAGGCCGCAGACCATACACAGATGGTTTAGGTTTAGAAAACGCAGGTTTAAAAACAGATGAGCGCGGACGTATTGAAACTGATGCCCATTTAGAAACTGCCGTTAAAGGTATTTACGCTATTGGTGATGTGGTAAAAGGAGCAATGCTTGCTCATAAAGCCGAAGAAGAAGGTGTATTTGTTGCAGAGGTAATTGCCGGACAAAAACCACATATTAACTACAACTTAATTCCGGGTGTGGTATACACTTGGCCTGAGGTTGCGGGTGTAGGACAAACAGAGGAGGAATTGAAAAAAGCAGGACGTAAAATTAAGTCAGGTTCATTCCCTATTCGTGCTTTAGGTCGTGCCCGTGCAAGTATGGATATTGATGGTTTGGTTAAAGTAATTGCTGATGCCGACACAGATGAAATTTTAGGTGTACACATGATTGGTCCGCGTGCAGCAGATATGATTGCAGAAGCGGTTGTTGCGATGGAATTCCGTGCAAGTGCCGAAGATGTAAGCCGCATGAGCCACGCACATCCAACCTATACCGAGGCAATGAAAGAAGCCTGTTTGGCTGCCACGGCAAACCGCGCTTTACATACCTAGGTTATAAAAGAATGATAAAATTTAAAGACGACTTCGGTCGTCTTTTTTTATGCCTTTTAAAATTAATGATGATGAAGCTCCTATCTTCATGTTGTCGGATTTATAAAATCAAATTAGTGTGGTTAATTTCATACCCGTACGTATAATTTAATGCCCGTACTTGACAAAGTGGTTTAAAATATTACCTTCGCACCTCATAAAATTATACTATTTTAGCCTAAATAGTGCAGTTTTTGATTTAAAACATTACTTTAAATGAAATTATCTCAGTTTAAATTCAACTTCACCGAAAGCCTCATTGCGAAGTACCCGGCCGATGTTCGTCACGACAGCAAAATGATGGTGCTTGATCGTAAAAAAGGAAAAATCGAGCACAAAGCATTTAGCGACATCCTTAAATATTTTGATGACAGGGATGTAATGATTAACAACAATACCAAAGTTTTCCCGGCTCGTTTATATGGTAGCAAAGAAAAAACAGGTGCTAAAATTGAAGTTTTTTTATTGCGTGAGTTAAATAAAGAAATGAAGTTGTGGGATGTGTTGGTAGATCCGGCTCGTAAAATTCGTGTAGGTAATAAGTTATATTTTGGCGATGATACTTTAGTAGCCGAAGTTGTTGATAATACTACATCTCGCGGGCGTACCATCCGCTTTTTGTTTGATGGTACTGATGAAGAACTTTGGAAATTGATTGAGAAATTGGGCGAAATGCCAATTCCTAAATACATGAACCGTGCCGTTGAGAAGTTGGACAAAGAACGTTTTCAAACCATTTTTGCTAAACACATCGGTGCAGTATCTCCTCCAAGTGCAGGCTTACACTTTACCAAGGAGTTGATGATGCGCATGGAAATTAAAGGAGTAAACTTTACTGAGGTTACCGTGCACAACGGTTTGGGTGCTTTCCGTGCAGTAGAGGTTGAAGACTTAACCAAACACAAAATGGATAGCGAGTTTTTTGATATCCCTACAGAAACATCAAAAGTGGTAAACAAAGCTTTAGAAGATAAAAGAAAAATTTGCGCAGTGGGTTCATCTGTTATGCGTGCTATCGAATCTTCGGTGTCATCAACAGGTAGATTAAACGTAAACAGTGGTTGGACAGATAAATTTTTGTTTCCGCCACACGACTTTAAAATTGCCAATTGTATGATTACTAATTTTCATCCACCTGAATCAACCTTGTTGATGCTAAGTGCAGCATTTGCCGGTCATGATGAGTTGATGGAAGCATACCAAGAAGCCATTAAAAAGAAATACAAGTTTATGGCCTACGGTGATGCATTATTAATCATCTAATGTCACAAATAAAATAGTTAAAACGTCCTGCAGCAATGCCGGACGTTTTTGTTTTAGGATAATCACTTTTATCTTAGTTCCTATTATGGAATCAACCCTACATCATTTCGAGCAATTGGATATCAGAACTGGAACCATTAAAGAAGCTCTTGTATTTGAAAAGGCACGTAAACCGGCTTATCAATTGGTGATTGATTTTGGTGAAGAAATTGGAATTAAAAAGTCATCAGCCCAAATTACCCATTTTTATCAACCACAAGATTTAGTAGGCATGCAAGTAATTGCATTGGTTAATTTACCTCCTAAACAAGTTGCCAATTTCATTAGTGAGTGTTTGGTTTTAGGAGCTGTAAATGCAGATGGCAGAGTGGTATTACTACAACCACAACAAACCACAGCAAACGGACTTAAAATAGCGTAAAAAAGACAGGATGCTAGTAGCTATAATGATTATACAATAACCATAAAGCTCTCAACTAATAACATGTCAACCCAAATTATTACCTTGCAGCATGCCTAAAAATAAAAACGCATTTATACGTTACCGCATTATTGATGGGGCTTTACGTAACAAACACAAACGTTATCCTTCAAAGCAAGATTTAATAGAAGCTTGTCAAGGTTTGGGTAGTGTGAGCGCGCGCACTATTGATAGTGATATTTACGACATGAAGTTTGATGAGGAGTTAGGTTATCAAGCACCAATTGAATACGACCGTAAATTGCGTGGCTATTATTACACCGATCCAAACTACAGCATCAATAATTTGCCTTTAAAACAAGAGGATTTATATGCGTTAGAGTTTGCTTGTTCGTTGCTTAAACAATTTGAGGGCATTGGCCCCATACAGCAATTTATGCAATCGGTTGAAAAAATTGAAGACTATGTAAACCTGCGCAGTGTTTATGGTAACGATGATTTTTTACAAATTATTGAAACCGAAAAAAGTTTGAGTCAGAAAGGCAACGAATTTTTAAGTCCGCTGTTGTTAAGCATTAAAGAGCAACAAGCCGTAATGATGCATTATCAAGGCTTCGGGCACAGCGAAATAAAACATTACCAACTCCATCCTTATGTGTTAAAAGAATACCGCAACCGCTGGTATGTAACAGGTAAGTTGGTTGATAAAAATAGGATCCAAACATTTGCACTAGAGCGCATCAAACAAATACTGCCCACGGCTACCAACTTTACACGCGATGCAAACTTTAAACCTGCAGAATACTTTAAACATTCGTTTGGCATTTCGGTACACGATTACGAATCGCAATTAATAACATTGAGTTTTAGCCCAAGCGAAGCGCCTTATATTAAGAGCCAACCCCTACATCAAACCCAACAAATTTTGGTTGATAATGAAGCGGAATTTAAAATTACTTTAGAGGTGATTCCTTCATACGAATTAAAATCGCAGATATTAAGTTATGGCGATAAGGTGAGGGTAATAGCACCAATCGAATTAAAAGATGAGTTAAAGTTAACCTTACAGCGTGCGTTAAAAAACTATTAGTAAAAGGTGAATTAATCGCTATTTAACTGATAATTCTCTTGGTTTTGGAATAATGCAACAAAATTTGCGGTAATACCACATATTTTCCTATTTTTGCACGGCAAATAATAGAAGGTATTGTTTGCTATGATAAACGACAAAGCTAAGTTTTACGGTGAAGGATTAACGTTTGATGACGTGTTATTGCTTCCCGCCTTTTCTGAAGTTCTCCCCCGTGAGGTTAATACTTCAACCCAATTAACAAAAAACATACGTATTAATGTGCCCATTATTTCGGCAGCAATGGATACTGTTACCGAATACAGCTTGGCTATTGCCATGGCTCAATCGGGCGGTATCGGTATGTTGCACAAAAATATGAGCATCGAGCGCCAAGCCGAAGAAGTACGTAAGGTAAAACGTAGCGAAAGCGGAATGATTATGGACCCTGTAACCTTACCTGTTACAGCAACTTTAAAAGAAGCTCATAAAATAATGAGCGAAAACAAAATTGGCGGTATTCCTATTGTTGACGACAACTTTAAGTTAATGGGAATTTTAACCAACCGCGATTTAAGGTTCGAAAAACAATTAAGTAAAAAAGTTACCGAGGTAATGACCAAAGATAATTTGGTTACCGCACCGCAAGGAACCGATTTCAAAAAAGCAGAATCTATTTTACAGAAATATAAAATTGAAAAATTACCGGTAGTAGATAAAAAAGGCAAATTAATTGGCCTAATTACTTACCGCGATATTTTAAAAGTAAAAGATAACCCTAATGCTTGTAAAGATAAACACGGCCGTTTAATGGTTGGTGCAGCAGTAGGTGTTACCCCTGAAACACAAGATCGTATTGCCGCTTTAGTAAAAGCTGGTGTTGATGTGGTTACTATTGATACAGCGCATGGCCACAGTGCATTTGTACTTAACGAAATTAAACGCCTTCGTAAAATGTTCCCCGCACTTGATATTATTGCCGGAAACGTAGCCACAGGCGATGGCGCAAAAGCATTGGTTAAAGCTGGTGTTGATGCTGTTAAAGTAGGTGTTGGACCAGGTTCTATTTGTACTACACGTATTATTGCAGGTATTGGTATGCCGCAGTTATCGGCTATTTATGATGCAGCCAAGGCTATTAAAACCAGTGGTGTGCCTATTATTGCCGATGGTGGTATTCGCTACAGCGGTGATATTGTTAAAGCACTATCAGCAGGCGCAAGCACGGTAATGAGTGGGGGCATTTTTGCAGGCACAGAAGAGTCACCGGGAGAAACCATCATATTTGAAGGACGTAAGTTTAAATCTTACCGTGGTATGGGTAGTATTGAGGCCATGAAAGAAGGCAGCAAAGACCGTTATTTCCAAGATGCAGAAGAAGAAATTGCCAAGTTAGTACCAGAAGGTATTGTGGGCATGGTAGCATACAAAG
>JBFYQC010000054.1:0-4920 GCA_041302975.1 Bacteroidota bacterium | reverse complement strand
ATTGATGTATACATTGAAGGATCATTAGTAAATACTTCAACATACATATTGCGTTAATTTGCTACCTGTTAGCAAACTTAAAAAAGCTGCCTCCAGATAGAGGCAGCTTTTTTTATGCAGTTGTTATACCTGACTGATGTGATAAAAATGGATGTATTACAGTAAAATAAAAAACAGCTATTTCAAGCAAATGAAACAGCTTTTTTAAAATAGGAGTGTATTAGCTTATTTAAATGAGTTTTGAAGTTTTCTTCCCATTTCAGGCATAGGTATGATTTCAATATCTAATTTAGGCTTAGCGTTTTGCGCAGTTCTCTTGTTTTTTAACCATCTAATAATACGTGATGACGTAATATTAATTAACAAAATACAAAATATCACTCCAATGATACGAATGGTGGAAACAAGTAAAGCAGAAGACCCTTTTAACAGTTTCATGTTTTAGTTATTTGATTCAAATATATGTTATTTGGCAGAATAACAAGACAAATGGCTGTTAATTTTATGTGGATATTTATTTTTTTTAATTCGGCTTTAGTTTTTCTTTTAAATAGGCGCCAGTATAGCTTCTTTTTTCTTTTACTAAATCCTCTGGAAGTCCTTCAAATACCAAGTTTCCTCCTTCAGTTCCGGCTTCAGGACCAAGATCTATCACCCAATCAGCACATTTTATTACATCCATGTTATGTTCAATTACAATAATGGTATGTCCGTGGTTTACAAGTGCATTAAATGAATCCATCAATTTTTTGATGTCGTTAAAATGCAAACCGGTTGTAGGTTCATCAAAAATAAATAAAATGTGCTCCTGAGATTTGCCTTTACCTAAAAAGCTGGCCAACTTCACACGTTGTGCTTCGCCACCACTTAAGGTATTACTGCTTTGTCCTAAATGCACATAACCTAAGCCCACGTCTTGCAAAGGTTTTATTTTGTTATATATGGATGTGTCTTCTTTAAAAAATTCTAATGCTTCATCAACACTCATACTTAACACATCGCTAATGTGTTTTCCATGGTGTTTACAGTCTAAAATTTCTTCTTTAAATCGCGCACCTTTACATTCTTCACATGGCAAATGTATATCGGCCATAAATTGCATTTCTATAGTTACCTCGCCTTCGCCTTGACATGTTTCGCACCTACCACCATCTACGTTAAAACTAAAATGCTGAGGTTTGTAGCCCCTACTTTTACTGATGGCTAAATTTGCATATAAATCTCTAATGGCATCGTAAGCCTTTATATAGGTAATAGGATTAGAGCGGGATGATTTTCCAATTGGGTTTTGATCCACCATCTCAATATGTTTAATTGATTTTAGGTTGCCATCTAATTTATCAAACACGCCAGTTTTTTCTCCTGTGTAATTGCCCAGTTGTTTTTGAAGTGCAGGAAACAAAATGTTTTTAACCAAGGTTGTTTTGCCACTGCCGCTTACTCCCGTAACTACACTAAGAATATGCAAAGGGAATTTAACATCAATTCCTCTTAAGTTATTTTGACGTGCTCCTTTTACCTCTACATAATCATTCCATTTCCTGCGTCTTTCCGGTAATGGAACAGATTCTACATTGCTTAAGTATTTACCAGTTAAACTATTTTTGTCTTTTTTTATTTCATCAACGGTACCTTGTGCCACTTTTTGTCCTCCATGAATACCGGCTAAAGGTCCAATATCAATCACGTCATCGGCCATTTCCATAATGTCTTGGTCGTGTTCAACCACAACAACGGTATTTCCTATATCTCTTAATTTAGTAAGCACCCCAATTAGTTTTTCGGTATCGCGGCTGTGCAAACCAATGCTGGGTTCATCTAAAATATACAACGACCCAACCAAACTGCTTCCCAATGATGTGGCTAAATTTATACGTTGACTTTCGCCACCACTTAATGTATTTGATAAACGATTGAGTGATAAATAACCTAATCCTACGTGTTGTAAAAACGATAGGCGAGAGGTGATTTCTCGCAGCATTCTATCTGCAATTTTTTGGTGTTGTACGCTTAACGTTAGTTGATTAAAATATTCAGTTGCTTGGTCGATACTCATTAAAATTACTTCACTCAAACATTTTTGTAATTTGGTGTCTTTAACATTCGTATCTAACAACTTTACATATCCGGCATCTTTACGTAAGCGGGTACCTTTACAATCGGGGCAACCAGTTTTACCACGGTAACGCGCCAACATAACGCGGTATTGAATTTTATAGGTTTGTTTTTCAAGCTCCTTAAAAAATGCATCAATACCTTCCCAACCATTGCCTCCACGCCATAAAAATTCACGCTGCTCTTCGGTTATTTCGTGGTATGGCTTATGAATAGGGAATTTAGTTTTACTGCTTAACTTAACAAAATGAGCTTTCCACTCACTCATTTTTTCGCCTTTCCAAGGTGCGATGGCATCTGAATAAATGCTTAAACTTTTATCCGGTACTACTAAATCTTCATCAATACCAATTACACTTCCAAAACCTTCGCATGTTTTACAAGCACCGTAAGGATTATTAAAGCTAAAAAAGTTTACACTAGGTTCTTCAAACGTAATTCCGTCCAATTCAAATCGGTTGTTGTATTGCCTTTGCGTTTTTGTATTGTCTTCGTGCCAAATTTCAATTTCACATTCGCCATGTCCTTCGTAAAAGGCTGTTTGAACACTGTCTGCAATGCGATTACGGTTATCTTCATCATCTTTTATTACACTAAACCTATCCACCAATAACGATACTTTAGTTTTTGTTTTTTCCTTTGGTTTGAATTGCGCTAAAAAATCCTCAATCGAAATCATTTCATGATCAACCAATAAACGACTAAATCCATTTTGAAGGTAAATTTCTAATTTCTTTTTTAGATCTGTTCCCGAGTCCTTGATATCAACCAACAGCAATACGCGCGTATCTTCTGGCAACGATTCTATTTCATTCACTACCAATTCAACGGTATGCCTAATAACAGGTTTGTTGCTTACAGGCGAAATGGTAACACCAACGCGCGCAAACAATAATTTCAAATAATCATAAATTTCTGTTGTAGTGGCAACGGTACTTCTTGGGTTGCGGGTATTTACTTTTTGTTCGATGGCAATAGCAGGAGAAATGCCATGAATATAATCTACCTCGGGTTTATTCATTTTGCCCAAAAACTGTCGTGCATAAGCAGATAAACTCTCTACATATCTCCGCTGTCCTTCTGCATAAAGTGTATCAAAAACCAAACTGGATTTACCACTTCCACTAACTCCGGTAACTACTGTAAGTTTGTTTCGTTTTATTTCAACATCAATATTTTTAAGGTTGTGAACACGTGCACCTTTTATTTCAATGTTTTTGGTTTTATTTCCGCTCTTAAATTTCATTTGCCTGCTTTAATAATGCTGTTTTACAGCTACTGCAATAGTACAAATTAATAAGGTTTGAAATGGTGCTTTTGTTTTGTGTATTTATGCACCCTTGTGCACAGCCAGATTCGACTTATTTATTCGTTAAAAAAGCTAAATTGCAGCCCTATTTGCAATGAAAATATATTTTAAATTACTTGCTTTTGCCAAACCATACAGCCGTTTTGTGCCCAAGTATGCGGTGTTGGCCATACTTGCCGTAATATTCGGGTTGTTAAACTTTACCTTACTTATTCCCTTATTAAACGTAATTTTTGAAAAGGTAGAAGCTACCCAAGAAGTGGTTAAGCCGGAGTTTACCTTAAGTGTTGATTACGCTAAAACAATGTTCAACTACTATTTCAACCAGATATTTAAAATATACGGACAAAGTGGTGCATTGAAGTTTGTTTGTGGAGTAATCGTTCTTTCTGTATTGTTATCAAACGTATTTAAATATTGGTCGCAGCGCGTGTTAACCAACATGCGTACCTATGTGGTTAAAAATATCAGAGAGGGTTTATTTCGTAAAATAACGCAATTACATGTAGGGTATTTTCAAGACCAACGCAAAGGCGATTTAATGAGTAGCTTGAGTAATGACGTAAACGAAATTGAAAACTCTGTAGTTAGTTCTGTACAAGTAGTTTTTCGCGAACCTTTAATGATTATCGGGTACATTATTTTATTGTTTACCATGAGTGTAAAACTGACCTTATTTACACTTATTGTATTACCAGTTTCAGGGTTAATTATTACAACCATATCGCGTAAACTACGTAAGCAAGCTAAAACCGGTCAAGAATTATTGGGTAATATTTTAAGCATTATAGAAGAAACCATCAGTGGTGTTCGCATCATTAAAGCGTTTAACGCACAGCCTTATGTTCAACAAAAATTTGATGTGCAGAATGGAGCCTACCGTGGTGTACTAAAATCAATGTGGAACAAGCGTGAGTTGGCTTCACCTGTGTCTGAGTTTTTGGGTGTGAGTGTGGTTGTTGGCGTATTGTTGTATGGTGGGCAATTGGTGCTGGATAACCAAAGCGAATTAAACGCAAGTGAGTTTATTACGTATATTGTTTTATTCTCGCAAGTATTGGTTCCTGCAAAAAATATATCATCGGCCATTACAAACATACAGCGTGGTATAGCAAGTGGGGAGCGTATTTTTACCATTTTAGAAACAGAGGTAACCATAACAGAAAAATCAAATGCAGTTGAATTAGCCGAATTAAAAGGTGGTATCATTTATCAAAATGTTAGCTTTAAATATGCCGAGCATGAAGTGTTGAAAAACATTAACTTAACTATACCAAAAGGTAAAATGGTGGCATTGGTAGGGCAAAGTGGTGCGGGTAAAAGTACCATGGCCGATTTATTACCTCGTTTTTATGATGTTACTAAAGGTGCTATTTTAATTGACGGTGTTGATATACGCGATGCCAAGTTAAACAGCTTAAACAGCATGATGGGTATTGTTACGCAAGAAAGTATTTTGTTTAACGATACCGTATTTAATAACATTGCTTTTGGTA
>JBFYQC010000053.1:0-6154 GCA_041302975.1 Bacteroidota bacterium | reverse complement strand
GTTAAATCTTCACCACGCAAAGCTTTGCGTGGTGAAGATTTAACCATGTTTGGTGATGGCTCACAAACCCGTTCGTTTTGTTATGTAGATGATTTGGTGGAAGGTATTTACCGTTTGTTATTAAGTGATTATCCTTACCCGGTAAATATTGGTAACCCCGATGAAATTACCATCAAAGAATTTGGTGAAGAGATTATTAAACTAACCGGAACTTCACAAAAATTAGTATCAAAACCATTACCAACTGACGACCCTAAACAACGCAGACCAGATATTACTAAAGCCCGTGAAATTTTAGGTTGGGAACCAAAAGTAAGTCGTGCCGAAGGTTTAAAAATTACCTACGAATATTTTAAAAGTTTACCACAGGAAGAGTTAAACAAAACAGCTCACCGATTCGACTAAAAAAAGAGGCTGTGTTTACAGCCTCTTTTTTTATTATCCCGGTAAAGGAGCTTCATAATAAGCACCCACCTTATCCAACTCAAGCAGCGTAGCTTTTCCATTGGGTGCTCTCTTGTACATCATTTCAAATTTAGCGCCCCAAACAATATCGTTATAAGGGTACGAATGGCGATTATGAATGGTTTGTGCATACGTTTCATCAAAGGCTTTAAATAAACAAACAAACTCGCAATCCAGCGCTTCCATGTCCGAAGCACTCAGTCCTCGTAAAGGGCTATCGGCTGCTATTGGATGCACGATGGTCCAACTCAAAGCCAATGCAGATACTTTATTAAACTCAAGTGGTAATTGAATAAACCTGCGGATATTGGTTTCACTATCAATGTAACTCATCATTAACTGAGCCTCGCATTCAATCAATTGATTAGGTCGGAGGTTAGCAATACGGTACATTAAGGCAGTTTCTTCTTTGTACGGAGCTATAAGGGCATTTGCACTATAAGTTAAACGAGCTTGAGGCCTTGAAAATCGTCCGTACAATACCCCTGTTAAAATGGCAAACGACATCAATCCAACCAAACATTCAAAAGCGGCCACAATGTTTGCGGTAAATCCAATAGGACTTGTTCGTCCGTACCCAACGGTGGTCATGGTTTGCGAACTAAAAAAGAAAGCATCCCAAAAATGTTCCCAATCGGTCATACCAAGATCCCCTTCAATTTGGTCCATTCCCACAAATAAAAACAAGCACGCAAACAATATATTCATGGAAGTATAGAATAAAATAACAAAGCTGAAAAACTTCCACCATTTCATTGTAATTAAATCATGAAAATGGTTGATGCGACTCCAAAAAGGTACTCCGCTGCGCTGCACATTGTAAGTGCCGTCACTATTTACCAGGCGCTCGCCTTGTGTTGATGCTTGTGCGCCAAATCCGGTATTGGTGGTATTTTTAAAAGAGAGGGAAATCTTTTTCATCAGGTAAAACTATTATTTTGATTTGAATCATCCATAATATGAACTTAAAAAGTATACATATTTTAAAAATGTAACATTGCAAGAGTCGCTTTAAATCTGGGCTATCACTGTTACGGATTCTTTACTTAGTATGATTAACACAAGGAAGTTTTGAGGTACCAAATTGGAACCTTAAAAGATAAAGCCTTAATTCAGTCAGGTGGGGCTTTATGCCTATAGCAAATTGCGATACCTTAGAGACTATGTTACACGTTGCTTTAGTTTTTTAGTTGATATCAATTAAATTTACGATTCCAAAATGTATAATAAACCGTAACCCTATGAAAAATGAAATTATACTCTACCGACCGGATGATGTTGCCGAGCATATTGAAGTAAGGCTTGATGAGAACACAGTTTGGCTCACATTAAATCAAATTGCTCAATTGTTCAATCGAGACAAATCCGTAATTTCAAGACATCTAAATAACATTTATAAGGAAGGGGAATTAAACGAAAATGCAACTGTTGCAAAAAATGCAACAGTTCAAATAGAGGCTGGAAGAAGGGTAAAAAGAGAAATCGTCTATTATAACTTGGATGCGATAATATCTGTAGGTTATCGTGTTAATTCAAAACAAGGAACCCAATTCCGTATTTGGGCAACTAATGTACTTAGGGATTATTTGCTTAAAGGATACGCACTTAACCAACGTATAGATAGAATTGAGAACAACTACGAAAACCTGAGTAAGGAGGTACGGCAAATTTCGTTGCAACTTAAAACACAAGAACTACCCAACCACGGTATCTTCTTCGATGGGCAAATTTTTGATGCGTATGTTTTTGTAACTGATATCATCAAAAAAGCTAAAAGCAGCATTATACTTATTGATAATTATGTAGACGAAACCGTGCTTACCATGTTGGCCAAACGAAACAAAACAGTAACAGCTACCATCTACACCAAAAATAGCAGCAAACAGTTGCAATTAGACCTGGATAAACACAACAGCCAATACCCGATTATAGAGATAAAATACTTTTCGGGTAGCCACGATCGTTTTTTAATTATCGACCAAAAAGAACTTTACCACATTGGTGCTTCACTAAAAGATCTTGGTAAAAAGTGGTTTGCTTTCTCTAAATTGGACTCCATAACCAAGGAGGTTTTAAGTAAATTGAACAAATAAAAATATAAACATTAACCAGTGCCAAAACTACTCCATATAATACTACTATTACTCGGTTTAAACTTCCAAGCAAATGTTACGCTTGCCCAACCAGTGCGGCCATACAAACCCATGACCGAAAGTGAATGGAACGAGGCGAAGAAAGGGTTTAGTGATAGTGTACTTTTAGACCTATACAAACTACGCCACGAGCGTAACCATATTTTTGGAGAAAATGCATATGTTGGCGATGTTGACAGGTTTAGGGCTAATTCAGACAGTCTGTTCGACTTTCATGTATTTAGAAAACATGCATCAAAAAATGAATTGCTAGTGCTAACCAACCACTCCAACCCAATGGTGCGATGTTATGCTTATTTAGCGATAAGCCAACTACCTAACCTTGATTTTATTCCCATCTTAGAACACCATTTTAATGATACCGCTAAAGTAAAAACTACACCTGAATTTATAAATGATGACTATGGAATTTACTTTTGGAAGAATGATGAGTTTGAAATTTCAGTTGGTGATATAATGGTTTTTATCTCTACTTCAACTGAATATTTTAATTGTTATGAATGTAAAAAACTAAATACGTTTGATCGTTACATATTATACCAAAAGCTAATACAAACTGACAACAACCTTAACAACACCTATATTGCTTGGAAAGAATTACATCCTAGCTCAAAACACTTAAATATATCTTCAACAAAAAACAGATTTACAACCGGTTTAAGCAAACGTGCATTTGAAGGAATGCTAAATCTGTGGTGTTTTGCTTTGGATAATTTACCAGATTCTAGCTTTAATTTATTTCGTTGTCAATTATCACAATTATCAGATAGTAGTATCTTTTATCTTTCAAACCAAAACATTATAGAAACATGTTTGGGAAATAATTTCAGATTAGATGACTCTCTTTCGATACAAAAAACAGAACAACTGGCTCAAGCACTACCATTACAAGAGCTTGAAGTTCTCACTAATTTCCCAATTCCAACATTAAGGTGCATGGCATTTCGTGCCCTTGCCACAGATAAAAATTACAACCTGTTACCAATTCTTGCAAATCACATTAATGATGAGGAAGAAACGAGTGTGTTAAGTGAGTCAATAAAAGTAAATGAGGCTTTTTATTTTATAGCGAATAACTCATTCTTCGCTTTGCCTTATTCATATCCTCGATTTTACGGTGTAATTGATAGTATCGTAATTATGCTTTCTAATCAATCAAATTCCTTGACATCAAATAGTGCAAATGCGCTTCCCAAAAGGCCATACTTTGAAGTTAGATTAAGAGAATTAGCTCAAGATGGGGATGCATATTATACGGATTATACCATAGTTGCACTTGCAAAATATCAGAACTTAATAGACACCTCGCTCATTATCACCCATAAAAAAAACACAAAAAAAGGAGAGTTAGATTTTGAGTTGAACTTTAAAGCAATTGAACAGTTCCGCCACCCCTATTTTTTACCAAATGTAAAAAAGTACTTTTACAAAGGAGAATTGGAGGTTGCTTATCTATATCCACTTGAAGAGTTTTTACCAACAATTAAAGTTAGCTTACAAAAACAATTAAAACTCAATAACCCAAAGGCAATAACTGGCATACTCGAAATTTTATTAGGCTATGCAAAAACTCCATTTAAAAAACAAGCCAAAGAAATTGCGTCCTTAGTTTATCAATATCATTCTGATAGCAAAACTACTTTTACAAATATTTCCTTATTTAAAAATTGGGGAGTTCGTCATTTACAGCACTTAACACATTACGATGATTATAAATTCAACTATGAATTCATGAGACCTTCTGAAGAAAAAGATTCAATGTTCATTGACTTTTATAACAAAGAGGAATTTGAAACAATACTATGGAACTCATGGGAAAATTATCACATTGTAACCTACCAAGAATATACTTACTTAAAGAATATTGATACTGAACGAAGTTTAAAATTAGGTTACTTAACTTTAGTAAAAGTTTTAACAGATACTGGATACACCTATTACGAGAATCCTAGTCATTATGACAATGAATATGCAAACAGAAACCCTTTACTTCCAATAGCTTACGATATTGTTAATACATACAGCTATAAACAAGCAGAACTTTTACCATCAATAAAACACAAATTATTAAACAACCTTAGCAAAAGACGAAATACATACTTTCCACTTAATTTCCTAGTTGTATACACTGGCACACCATTTCATAATGATGCAAAAAAAATTGCAGAACTCTCCTATATTAATGAATTACCCAATCAACAAAAATTTATATGGGCAATCAACTTTTTAAGATGGTACTCATCAACAACTTCAAAAAATACTAGCCTACAACTTCCGAATGAAGTAACCTTCGCTTATACGCTTGATTATAAAAATGTAGATACCCTATTCTTAAACTTTTACTCTAGAGAGGAATTTGAGGGTATTGTTTGGAAAATTTGGGAAACCGATAATATAATAACCGAATACTTATTTGAATACATAAGAAACAAAAACAAAGCAAAAGCACATGTTTATTCATTGAACACAATTACATCAATAATTAATGATAGGAAAGGGATTTTTATAGACCGGATGCATATTGAAGATTTCTACATGAGACAAGATTACAGACTTGTAATTGGAGATTTGCTGAGGGTTATGAACAGAAATTATCCTGACACGTTGTTAGAATTATTAAATAAAGACCTTGAAAAACCGAGCTTGGCAATACATGCACTTAAAGGATTTATTGGTTTTTTACCTTCTAATACCGAGATAGAATGGAGTAAAAAGTTTAATTACATAGATAAACTAATAGTTAGACTGCAACAAGAATCCGATTTTAAGACGGCTGCTGTTTTAGTGCATACACTTTTTTATCACACCGTAAACTTGGAACCAATAAGACAAAAGATTGTTAAAGCATATACCAATAACCATCATTTTAAAAACAACAAAAAGGCTCAACAAGAGTTTAATAAAATTAAGAATGCAGGTTGTTGTGATTATAGAGCTTGGTATCGCAAATTGATTCTTGATTACTAGAATAATTGAGTGCATAAACAATTAAAGCCCCCCGCAACCGGTCGAATCCTTCGCGTGGTTTATATAATACAGCCCCATATGTCATAATCACTTTTGATAGTTTTTCAACCTTGGTGTTAATCTATTCGTATTTCCCATCAAACACCTTATTTTGCGCCTTCAATCAACACAATTATCATGTCAAACACAGCACCGTATAAAATAGATGTTCATGCGCACATTATGCCCGAGTTTATTCCTAACCTAAAGGAACGCTACGGCTATGGCGATGAGTTTATTTACTTGGATCATTACCAACCGGGCCGTGCAAATATGATGAAATCCAACGGTACTTTTTTTAGGGCCATTGATGATTTGTGTTGGGATCCTAAAGCCATTATTCAACACATGGATAAACATGATGTACAACTGATGGCTTTGTCTACCATTCCGGTGTTGTTTTATTATTGGGCTAAACCAGAGCATACGCACGAGTGGAGCCAATACATCAACAACCATTTGGCACAAATTCAGCGCGACTACCCTACCCGTTTTGTGGGTTTAGGTACGTTGCCTATGCAGGATACCAC
>JBFYQC010000052.1:0-21522 GCA_041302975.1 Bacteroidota bacterium | reverse complement strand
ATATTGAACAATGCATTGATTATTTGTAAGTATTGTCTGAACTTGTTTGATACTTTTAATAGAAAAATTAGGACTTAATGAGATTTTAGTAAAACTTAATAAGGCATTTAATTTACTCCGTTCGGTGTAATAAAAAAAAGAATCTGCATCATGTGTATTTCCACTTATTTTATACAAGTAAAAGTAGTTTGTAGCCAATAAATTGACAGGAGAATTGCTGTAAATGAATTTTAAAACACCTATGTCTTTATTGGTGTTTTTATTAACCCATAATTCCCACTCTGGTATTAATAAGCGCAGCAGTTTATTCTCCTTCATTTTTATTGCTTTTATTTCATGATTACTAAAAACATGGGATAAAATAGAAGCGCGTCTATTTAATGCAAACAAGTAATCAGTGAGGTTAGATAACGAATGCTCCATGCTTTTGCTGTATAAAATAACCGCTTTATTATAATCAGCATAAGCCAACTTATAATCCCCAACCATACTACTGGTAAGACCTTTTAATGTAGCAATCATACCACGCTCCCCATAATTTGATGGAAAATTATTCTCTAAAATATCAATGGCTTCACTATATGCATGCATAGCAGCCTTGTAATAAGGGAATTTCTGTTTTACATCCAATTGCTTGTTATTAAGAAAATCCTGGTTATAATTAGCAAAACTCCTGTGCAATTCAACCATCCTGAAAATACTAATTCCAGGTTGGTTATAAAATAACTTATAAGCTGTATCAAAATAATTTCGGGCGAGTTTTGGAAAATTATTTCGCTCCGCAGATGCCTTTGCTAAAAAAAGTGAATAGGCCCCTATGCGATGCATTTCAGGTTTATAAGCATGATACAAACTCAATGCAGAATCAGCATATGGAACTGCCTTGTGTGCCATAGCATTAAAATGAAAATACTTGGAATAGTTTCGGTATACCTCCGCCTGATAGGCGTTTGATTTAACTAAACGCTGCTTGATTAGCATTTGCGCTGAGTCTGTATAATATTTAAAGTACTCAATATTTTTAGTGTAATAATTAATCTCAGCCAATAACATAAACTTTTTATATCTAACAGAGGGGTCGTTTTTGGTATCTATAACATATAATACTTTTAGCGCCTTATCATATTTACCACTAAATAAATATTGCTCACATATCTTAATTGAATTTGCAAAAATTGATGTAAGGTTAATTAGAAAAACAAACAACAAAAGTACTTTTTTACACATGCAGAAATAATTTAACCAATAAAGTAATGATAAAGATATGGAAAAATAAGAAGCGAAATTAACATAAATTTCAGATACGTTACCTATCAATTATGCCATACATCTAATGGACTTCCAATACTTTGAACTACAATTGTTACAATAAAAACCTACTCTCAAAAACTGAATTATAAAACTTATCCCCCCTAATAAAAATTAAACAAGACTAAACCAATGATTAATAATCACAGCTAATGGATGAATTACAACAAAATTTACGACTTTTGTTTTTGATAATAACATCACATGAATCCTAGATTAAAATACATTACCTACATACTGGCTATAACTAGCATGCTATTTACAACCCATGTTTTTGCCAAAAAACCTCGTCCTAAAAAAGGTAAAACTACCGTAGTAAACGAACGTGTTGAAATACAAAAACTACTTCAAGCACAACAAAAATCTTGGAATGAAGGAAAAATAGAAGCCTACATGCAAGGCTATTGGAACAACGACTCGTTAACCTTTGTAGGCAAGCGTGGTGTTACACGCGGATGGAAAAACACATTAGCCAACTACAAAAAATCGTACCCTGATAAAACAGCCATGGGTAAACTGGAGCTACAAATTTTAAACATTAAACTGTTGGGTAAAGATGTGGCATTTGTAGTAGGCAAATGGGACCTGAAAAGAAATGCGGGCGATGTAGGCGGACACTTTACTTTACTCATGCGTAAGCTAAAAGGAAAATGGGTAATTGTGGCCGACCACAGCAGTTAGTTATTCTTTAATTGGCACATTATAACGCTTAACATCATAAGCAGCAAATAAACCAAGTGCTCCTCCATTTATATTGGTTGGTAAATTAGCAGGCGGTGTACTAAACGGCCCACCTGAATTGCCTCTATTGTTCAATGCCAAGTAATACCTATTCACGACCTCGTCTATTGAGCGAAAAACCAACAAGGCTGTATCATTAGGTTGTAAACGTAAAAACGGTAACTCAAAAACATAAGGCTCGTTAATCACAGAGTTCCTATTATCAAATAACACCCTTACATCAAATAGCGAGTCTTTACCTTCTGTATCTTCTTGATTTCTGAATCCAAATCGGAAATAAGTATACTTGGTTCTTGGTCTATTATCAATAGCTAAAAAAGCCACTGCATAACCTTCCTGAATAAATCCGGATGCCGGCTTAAAATAAGATACAATCGTATCTACATCAAACATTGGTTCTAGTGTTGTGCTTGATGTATAAGTAGCACCCTGATATTGTACTTTTAAACTATAAATAGAACCCGTTGTTCCTATAAAACCTACAGGCGCTTTGTAAATCCCATTTCCGATATGGCTAAACGTAATACCATTAACATCAATAATAGCATCTGTAATTAAAGGTGTTGCATTGGTATTATTAAAGTAACCAACCGATTTAGTTACGCGTATAAAAGAGCTATCTATTTCAGTAGTTATCTGCCCTTCAATTACTATCTTCTCTGTGTTATCCGGTACATCTACATCAATCACTTCTTCGCATGATGTAAACGTCAAACAGAATAATAAAACACTAATTATGGATAATATATTTTTCATGGCTATTATTAAAATTTAAAGTTATACGTAACTGATGGAACAAAGGTGAATAAATACGTTTTCACGGCTTCATTCTTTCCTGTCAGTTCATTTGTTCGAAACGCTATACTGTATGGATTTTTACGTCCATAAGCATTGTAAACAGAGAATACCCAACTGCCTTCAAACTTTCTTTTGGAAAACACCCAAAGTGGTCTAGCTTCTGTTTTCTTCTGATTTAAAGTTAAAGACAAATCCATACGGTGATAAGCTGGTACACGAGCACTATTTCTTGCACCATACTCAATTACCTTATTACCTTCAAACTCGAAATATGCAACAGCTGGTGTGTATGTATCCCCTGTAGCATATATAAAGTTAGCCGACATACTCAAAAGTTTTGTAAACTCATGACTTACAACAAAAGTTAAATAATGTCTTCTATCAAACCTGAAATTGTACCACTCATTATTATTTACTCCGTCAACTTTTCTTTCCGATTTTGAAAGTGTGTAACTAACCCAACCTGTCGTTTTACCACGTTGTTTACGTAACAACAACTCTATACCATACGATCTCCCTATGCCTGGTAAAACTTGCGACTCAATGGCTTCATTAAACTGTACATCAGCATCATCTTTTAGCTCCACAGTATTGCTCATGTGCTTATAATACACCTCTGCAGATGCTTCAATAGCGTTTTCCTTAAAGTTACGAAAATACCCCAAGGCTACCTGATCGGCCATTTGTGGTTTGATATATTTGTCTGAAGGAGTCCAAAATTCAGCACCTATACTTGCATTGGTTGTTTGTATTAAATGCATGTATTGAAACATACGGTTATACGAAGCCTTAACTGAGCTACTTGCATTAATAACATAAGTTAAAGCCAAACGCGGCTCCAATCCAAAGTATGTATTGTATACCTTATTCCAATCATAGTTTGTGGTGTCAATTATGGTTGATGTATTGATAAATCCATTACTAAAATAAGTTGGTGTACCTCCTGCATAAACTAACTCACGTCCTTTACCTATGTTTTGAAACATAGACAAACGCGCACCATATTCGGTTGATAAACGATTATTAATTTTTAAAGCATGACTGATGTATACTCCATAATCTAGCGCACGTTTTGCAGGCAACACATCTTTTAAAATAATAGACTCAGATGTAATGGGATTGACCTCTCCTGGCGAGTAGGTATGATGGGTAGCGGCAAAACCGAACTTTATACTGTTTTTAGGATTTGCGAAATAGCTAAAATCTTGTTTTACGCCCAAATCTGTTATAAAATTTAAACGTGTTAGGTTTAAATTTGGCGAAATATTAAAATCAACGTTATAATTATACCTACTAAAAATTAAGCTGGTATTCGAAAACATTCGTGAACTAAAAATATGATTCCAGCGAAGTGTTGCTGTTTGATTACCCCAGCCTAAACCAAACAAACTTCCTGTCCCTAAATTGTCTCTACCAATATAACCTGACAGAAATAACTTATTCTTCTCGTTTAAAACAAAATTGGTTTTAATATTCAAGTCACCAAAATAAGCAGTAACGTCTTTGGTTTGATCGCTTAATGGGAAGAACAAGTCAAAATAACTTCTCCTGCCAGAAATCATGAATGAGCTTTTATCTTTTTGTATTGGTCCTTCTATAGTTAACCGAGATGATAATACGCCAATTCCTCCACTAACACTGTATTGTTTAGAATTACCATCTTTCATACGCACGTCAAGCACAGAAGCTAGTCGGCCACCATAATTTGAAGGAATACCACCTTTATAAATTTCGAAATCTTTTATTGCATCGCCATTAAATACAGAGAAAAAACCAACAACATGAGAAGGATTATACACCACTGCTTCATCTAATTGTACCAAGTTGTGATCTACATTACCTCCACGCACAATAAATAATGTATTTCCATCACCCGCAGCTTGTATCCCAGGCAAAAGTTGAATTGCTTTAATAACATCAACCTCACCTAATAAAATAGGTATTTTTTTTACCTCTTTAATGTCCATTTTAACCACACTCATTTTGGTCGATTCAACATTTGAGGAATTTGGTCTGTCGGCAGTAACTGTTAGCTCATTCAATTCGCGTTTATCTTCTGCCAGCTCTACTTTTAAAGATACATTTCCATTAGTTAGATCTATGGTTTTAGTTTGGGTAACATAACCAACATAAGAGTACACAATACTATATTTACCTTTTGGAAGATTTAAAGAATAATATCCATAAGAGTTGCTTGCCACTCCGGTTTTTAACTCGGTAACTGATACAGAGACTCCGATTAGGTCTTCTCCGTTTTTTATGTCTTTAACTGTACCACTTAAAGTATATTTTTGAACTTGGGCTTGAAGTGTTGTTCCCGTTAACAAAAACAGGCTAAACAATATGACTAGATTTTTCACAGCTGCGAAAATACTACAACTAACTCCAATTAAAAGATTTATAGATAAAACGAAAGAATTTATAGGTAAACGGAGATTTAACAATACGAAAGGTAAATCAACTCATAAATTTATTCTTCATCAGTTATGCCCTACATTACTATGTTATATGAAACTTAAAGGACTTAAACTAAACTGTTGTAGCTACTTATTTAATTTACTATGGGCTCTTCCGTATAGCAAATAAATAATCAAACCAAACAATAACCATAACAAAAACGCGGCCCAATTGGTAAAATTTAATTGGGTCATTAAATAAAAATTGGTTACCATTCCTAATACAGGAATGGTACTAAAGCGCTTTAAAAAAGTAAGTACGCTTAATACAACAAACAACAACCAAAAAGCTAAAGTTGGCCAGTTTTCACGCAAACCAATATTCATAAATGTTTGGGTATCATCAAATACGATGAAAAGATACAAACTAACCAAACATAAAATAGGCACCAATAACCTACCGTTAATGTATGGAACTTTGAATCCAACATGGTATTGATTGCTGTGCGATTCCATTCTTATTACTCCTGCATTAACTATTACAAAAGCAAACAAAGTTCCTATGCTGGATAAATCCGTAACCTCTTTCAAGTTTAAAAACAGAGCGGGAACTGCTACGAATAAACCCGTAACTATAGTACTAAATGCGGGTGTTTTAAACTTAGGATGTATATTGCTAAAACGTTTGGGCAATAGTCCATCACGGCTCATACTCATCCAAATGCGTGGTTGCCCGTTTTGGAAAACCAATAACACACTGGCCATCGCTATTACTGCACTCACGGCAACAATTCCACTCATCCAATTTACATGCAATAAATCAAAAACGTGTGCTAATGGATCGCCAACTGCCAGCTCTTTATAGCTCACCATACCGGTTAATGATAATGAAATTAACATGTATAAAATGGTACAAATGGTTAATGATGCTATCATAGCTTTTGGTAAATCGCGCTTAGGGTCCTTACACTCTTCGGCTGTTGTGGCCAAAGCATCAAAACCTATGTAAGCGAAAAACACTGAGGCCACTCCTTGCAACACTCCTTTAAAACCATTTGGGGCAAACGGACTCCAATTATCTGGATTTACATAAAACGCGCCAACAATTATTACCAATACAATAACAATTAACTTTAAGCCTACAAAATAATTTCCAACGGTTTTGGTTTCGTGCACACCACGGTATATTAAAGCCGTAATGGCAAATACAATTCCCAATGCAGGTAAATCACAAATCAGTTTTAATCCAAAGACTTCAGGTGCGGTTTGCCAAGCCAAATGTTGCTGCTGTAAATAATGTGTTAAGTTTTGATTTGATGCCAAAAGAGATGTTGCCTCTGCAAAACCATTTTTAGCACTTAAGTAATCCATGGTTAAATACTCGGGGATGTGCCACCCAATACCATCCATTAGGCCAGTAAAATAATCGCTCCAACTAATGGCAACTACAATATTACCTATGGCATATTCTACAATCAAAGCCCAACCAATTATCCAAGCTACAATTTCGCCAAAGGATGCATAAGCATAGGTATAAGCACTTCCCGAAATTGGGATACTACTGGCAAACTCAGCATAACTTAATGCAGAAAACGAACAAGCAATAGCAATAAATATAAATAATAAAATTACAGCCGGACCACCACTTGCACTTGCATTACCAATGGTGCTAAATATGCCTGCGCCAATAATGGCAGCTATACCCAATGAGGTTAAATCGCGAAGCGTTAGCGTCTTTCTTAACTTGTGTTCGCTATTTTGATTAGCTTCAGCTTCGTTTGCAATTTGTGCTATGGTTTTTCTTCTAAATAAAGGATTGCTCACAGTAAAATTATTTAGAGCAATATATATTTTTTGAAAACAGTTTGCACAGAATTATTTTTTGGCAATGGTTGGATGGTGACTGCACTTACCACTCTCGCAGGTGTGCCCTCTAGAACTTCTAAAAAGTGTTCGGCCTAAATACCATGCTGCTGCCAATAAGATTATAGCTACAATAATCAATTGCACATCCATATCGAATATTTATTAAACCTCATTAAATGCAATGTAGCATTGGTGAAAATTAATTACTTGTTGCACCAATTTTGCGCGGTGCATAATTCGCAGCCATATCAGCAATAGCCTTTATATGGTCAGGTGTTGTTCCACAACATCCACCCAAAATATTTACCAAACCTTCTTTACAAAATTCCTCAACTTGTTTAGCCATAGCAGCCGGACTTTCGTCATATTGACCCATTTCGTTTGGTAAACCTGCATTAGGATATGCACTTACATAAAATGGTGCATTGGTTGATAGCACCTGCAAATAAGGGCGAAGCGCACTTGCCCCCAAAGCACAATTTAAACCAACACTTAACAGCGGTGCATGTTGCATAGAGATTAAAAACGCCTCGGTAGTTTGACCACTCAAAGTACGACCTGAAGCATCTGTAATTGTACCACTAACCATTACAGGATAACTTTTCCCGGTTTCTTCCATGAACTCATCAATGGCATACAATGCAGCTTTTGCATTTAGGGTATCAAATATGGTTTCAACCAAAATAATATCAACTCCACCTGCTACTAAACCTTTAACTTGTTCTTTATATGCTGCAACCAACTCGTCAAAAGTAACACCTCGGTAACCTGGGTCGTTTACATCAGGGCTTAATGATGCGGTACGATTTGTTGGACCCATGGCGCCTGCCACAAATCGCGGCTTATCCGGATTTTTTGCGGTGTATTCATCAGCAACCTCTTTGGCAATTTTAGCCGATTCATAATTTATTCGCCAAACCACATCAGCGCCTAATTCATAATCAGCTTGCGCAATGGTAGTTCCACTAAAAGTATTGGTTTCTACTATATCAGCTCCGGCATCAAAATATTGTGCATGTATCGCTTTAATTACGTCAGGTCGAGTAAATGAAAGCAAGTCATTATTGCCTTTTAATGGTTTAACGTGATTGGCTAATGACTCATCTCTAAAATCTTTTTCTTCCAAATTATAACGCTGAATCATGGTACCCATGGCACCATCCAAAATTAAAATGCGTTTATTTAATAGTTCTTTTATATTCATAACGAACTACGAAGATACTGTTTTTAGAGGTTTTATTAAACATCAACCAAAACATGACATTTAATGGTTTTAATAAAATATAGCTAAGTGTCAATTATTTGACTATCTTTGCGCCTCATTTAACAAAAATCGTACATTGACAACATTTAACGACCTGGGCTTAAACGCGTCCGTTTTAAGCGCCATCTCGGAGCTGGGTTTTGAAAATCCTACCCCCATTCAGGAAAAGTCCATTCCTGTTTTTTTAGAAAACGAAAGAGACATTCTAGGATTAGCTCAAACCGGTACCGGTAAAACAGCCGCATTCGGCTTACCTTTATTGCAACTAGTAGATTTTAACGCCAAACAAACACAGGCTTTAATTATTTGCCCAACTCGCGAACTTTGCATGCAAATTAGTCGCGATTTAACCACTTACAGCAAGCACATGCAAGGTGTTCGTATCGTATCTGTATACGGTGGAGCCAGCATCAACGGCCAAATTGAAGATTTACGCAGAGGAGCACAAATTATTGTAGCTACCCCTGGACGCTTAATTGATTTAATGAGCCGCAGAGCCGTTAACATCAAAACGATTAGCTATGTTGTGCTTGATGAAGCCGATGAAATGCTAAACATGGGTTTCAGAGAAGATATTGAAGGTATACTTTCTGTAACCCCAGACGAAAAACGTGTTTGCTTATTTAGTGCTACCATGCCTAAAGAAATTCGCAGCATTGCTAATCAATACATGAAAAACCCTGTAGAGATTAGTGTTGGAAAAGCAAACTCGAGTAACGCAAACATTTCTCATGAATACGCTGTAGTGCATGCAAAAGACAAATACGCTGCATTTAAACGCATCTTAGATTTTAACAATGAAAGTTTTTATGGAATTATATTCTGTACTACTAAGCATGAAACACAAGACATTAGCGATAAGTTAATTCGTGATGGCTACAATGCAGATTGCTTACATGGTGATTTAAGTCAAGGCCAACGCGAAAAAGTAATGAGCCGTTTCCGTCATAAAGCTATTAAAATTTTATTAGCAACAGACGTAGCAGCTCGTGGTATTGATGTGAGCGATTTAACTCACGTAATCCATTATCATTTACCTGATGATATCGAAAACTACACACACCGTAGTGGCCGTACAGCACGCGCAGGTAAATTAGGTACTTCTATTGCATTGTTAAACGTGAGAGAATTCTACCGTTTACGTGAAATTGAAAAACTAACCAACATTAAGTTTAATCGTGTTATGATTCCATCAGCAATGGAAGTACGCGATAAAAAATTATTAGCATTTATCGATACCATCAACTCAACAGAAATTGAAGAATCGTTTTTTGATGATGTAGTTGAAAAGCACTTGAAACCAATTTTAGAATTGGACAAAGAAGAGTTAATGAAAAAAATGCTTTCATTAGAACTTCGCAGGTTTAGTGCAGAATACATGAATGGCCCTGATTTAAATGTGGCTGAACGTGGTGCTGCTGGCTCTAGAACAGAAGGTGGTTCTTCTAACGAAACTTACGGTGCATCTCGTGGTACTCGCTTATTTGTAAGCATTGGCCAAAAAGATGGTTTAAACGTAGGTTCATTAAAAGATTTTGTTTCTAATGTTACCGAAATACCTAACGCAAACATTTACCGTGTTGATGTAAAAGGAGTTTATTCTTTTATTAACGTTGATGCTGAGCAGGTAGAAAAAGTAATGACCACTTTACATGGCAGCGATTACAAAGGTCGTCAGGTACGTGTTGAAGTTAGTGGAAACGAAAGTGCCGGTGGACGCACACGCAGTGGCGGTGGCGATAGAGGTGGCAGAAGTTACGGTGGTGGTGATAGAGGCGGTAGAAGCTATGGCGGAGGAGATAGAGGTTCACGCGGTGGATTTGGCGGAGATAGAGGTGGTGACAGAGGCGGCAGAAGCTACGGTAGCGACAGAGATGGCGGTTCACGTGGTGGATATGCCGGTGGTGGAGACCGTAGAAGAAGCGATGAACGTGGTTCACGTGGTGGCGATAGCGGCTTTAGTGGCGCACGCAGACGTACAGAAGGTAGCGGAAGACGTAGAGATTTCTAATTTATTTTATTCATAAATAAAAATCCCCAAACTGATATTTCGGCTTGGGGATTTTTTATTGGAGGCCATTTGGAATGTGTAGTCAAAATAAATATTTTGCATGTACATGAAAAGTCTATTTATTCTTTCTCTATGGTTTTTATCATGGGGATTTACATACTACGATATCGCAAAACATCAACTAAAGTTAGTTGACCTTGTTGCCTTCGACCTAAAAAGAAAAAGCATTGCACAGTTTTTATCGTTTGTATTTCCTGCCTACTTTGTTAATCATTATTACATATCTGCGCCCATATTTGATATACAGATACCTAACTTATTGGTAAATATCCTCTTTATGGTTTGCCTATTTTACGGCTTGGATCAAATCCCTAAATTGATTTGTTATGGGCTTTACAAAATAGTTAATCGCAGTAAAAAGAGTTAATCGTTAATCATAATAAAAAAGCGAGGCTATTTAAATTTAGTCTCGCTTTTTTACTGCCCAAATCTTTCGCGCCAAAGTTGGTTAAATGATTTATCGGCCAATTTTGGAAACTCTCTCCTTTCGCCCCAAGCCGATTTAAAAAATGATTTTAACATGAAGCCTTTAATGGAAACACCTTTGTTCATGTTCTTGCGGCTTAGCATTATTTTTTTCCAACTGTACCACATCAACTTCTCGCTGTTTTTAACAGCTCCTTGCTGCACACTATCTTTTCTGTTACGTAATAAGTGGTTATGAATATCAATTTTAACCGGACAAACATCCGTGCATTTGCCACAAATCGGGCTTGCAAAACTTAAGTGTTTAAACTCTTCTACTCCGCTTTGGTGTTGTGCCCAAACTGAACCAATTGGCCCCGTATTGGTGCCACCGTAAGCATGTCCACCAATGTTTTGAAACACCGGGCAAACATTCAAACAAGCACCACAACGAATGCAACCCAAAGCTTGTCTTTGGTCGTGTTGAGCTAAAATATTACTTCGGCCATTATCAACCAAAACCACATAAAATTCTTTTGGGCCATCCATGTCTTCGGCCACACGCGGACCAACTAACGAATTGTAAGTAGTTATTCTTTGTCCGGTACCATAAGTGCCCAACAAGCTAAAAAATAATTCTGCATCATTAATTGATGGAACAACTTTCTCTATACCTGCAACTATAATATGTACTTGTGGCAATGATAAACACAAGCGCGCATTACCTTCATTTTCTGTAACACCTACCATACCTGAGTCGGCAATTAAAAAATTTGCCCCAGTTATACCTATGGAGGCTTTTGAGAATTTGCCACGTAACTCCGCAGCCACATCTGCTGCAATATCCTCAGGGTCGGCCTCTATTGATGTTCCTATTTTACCATTAAGTAATTGGGTTATCTCTAATTTGGTTTTGTGCATGGCCGGAGTAACCATGTGGTAAGGCTGCTCATTAGCTGCGTCAACAATATACTCTCCTAAATCAGTTTCACACACCTCTATTCCTGTTGCACGCAAATGCGCATTTAAACCAATTTCCTCAGCTATCATGCTTTTGCCTTTAACCACCAATTGTGCATTATGCTTTTTAATGATGGTTTCAATTTCGGTTAGTGCACCTTTAGCATCATCAGCCCAAAGTACTTTACCACCTTTGCGTATAACGTTAGATTCAAACTCAATTAAATACTTATCAAGGTTTTCAATTACCTTCCATTTAAAATAAGCAGCACGTTCGCGGGCCAATTCTAAATTGGCAAATTGTTTTTTAGCGCTAACAAAAGCCGCCTCGTACCTATGCACATTAACCTGCATACGGCTGCGGTGTTCACGGTCAAACGCAAACTTTTCTGATAGTTCTAAAAATTCTTCTTGCTTACGCATTGCATCAAAGTAAATGATTTTTTTTATTAATCAGTCAACAGCATATTGTCGATAAGCCTCACATTTGCACACCAACAAGCAATAATAACTGCATATTGTTTACCGGCTTCAATTACTTGATGCTCTTCCATAGTGTCTGCATCCACCAATGCCAAGTATTCCAATTTTAACTTCGGGTGATTTAACAACTGAGCCTTAGTCATAGCTATTGCTTCACTTGCAACACTACCTTGTAAGACTTGGTTTTTCACGTTTAAAAGTGCTTTAGACAATTTTACTGCAGCCTCTTTTTCATCATCTGCTAGTCTTACATTCCTAGAGCTCATGGCCAAACCACCTGCTTCACGTTTGGTTGGTACAATGTTCATGTTTATATCAGAAAAACGACTTTTAATCAAATGTTTCACTACCACACATTGTTGTAAATCTTTCTGTCCAAAAAAAACTTCATCTGGTTTTACC
Organism: Bacteroidota bacterium; assembly: GCA_041302975.1. Lineage (GTDB taxonomy): Bacteria > Bacteroidota > Bacteroidia > UKL13-3 > UKL13-3 > UBA6183. The sequence goes on along the minus strand of JBFYQC010000052.1, from coordinate 8,828 downwards.
GCATCAAAAAGTTTAGTTACAATTGTAATTACGCCATCAAAATGTCCGGGCCTAAGCGCCCCTTCAAAACTATTGGTCACTGGACCAAAATCGTACTTATCTGCCACTACATCATTGCCATACATTTCATCACTAGAAGGCAAAAAAAGTACATCACACTTATTTTCTGCGAGTTTAACTATATCCTGTTCAATGGTACTTGGGTATTTTTCAAAATCTTCTGCACTGTTAAATTGGGTAGGATTCACATAAATACTACAAACGGTATAACAACCTTTATTTTTTGATGCTGCTATTAAATCTAAGTGCCCTTGATGAAGAGCACCCATGGTTGGAACATACCCAATCTTACCAAATTCGAGACGATTATGGGATAAATGATCCTGCAAAAGTTTAATAGATTTAAATACAAACATGTAGACAGCTAATTATGTGTAGTTTACAGAATATAACAAAATAAAATGGGCGGTATATTAGTAATTTTCTATATATTTTATATATTTTTGTGAACTTTTTTAAGCACATCCATCATGGCAAAGAAGAAAATCTTGTTCATTTCATCAGAAATGAGTCCCTATTTGAAAGTGAGTACAGTTGCAGAGTTAGCCAGACGATTACCTCAGGCCATTCAGGAGAAAGACAACGAAATCAGGGTATTGATGCCCAGATATGGTTGTATCAACGAACGCAGAAACAGGTTACACGAAGTTGTAAGACTATCAGGTATTAACATTACCATAGACGACAACGATAACCCACTAACCATTAAAGTAGCTTCTTTACCGGAGGCCAAAATGCAGGTTTATTTTTTAGACAACGAAGACTATTTTCATCGCAAGTTCGTTTACACTGACGAGAACAACGACTTTTTTGGCGACAATGATGAGCGAACCATCTTCTTTTGCAAGGGAGCTTTGGAAACGGTAAAAAAATTAGGTTGGCAACCAGATATCATTCATTGCCAAGGCTGGATGACAGGTTTGATTCCATTATACCTAAAAACTATTTACAAAGACGAGCCTGTATTTAAAAATGCAAAAGTGGTTTTCAGTGTATTCGAAAATCAATTTGAGTGCAGTTTAGGTAAGGATTTCGCACGTAAAGCCAGCTTAAACACCATTGATAATAAGCAAATGTCGTCTTTGGATTCATCATGTACCGGTTTATACAAATCAGCTATAACACATGCTGATGCTGTTGTAAAATGTAGTAATGAGATAGATCCGGAGGTTGCTAGTTTTATTAAAAAACAAAAAGGTAAAGTAGTTTTAGATCACAACGAACAAGAAGGATACGTAGAAGACTATATTAAATTGTATGATAATTTATTGGAGAGACAGAACTAAACATTTTGCATACTTGCTGTTAGCGGCAGTTGTTCTAATAAATTTTTCGTGCAAAAAAGAAAACAACGAAATTGGTTCTGATGTAATTGGCAACCGTAGTGGTTTTGATGTGCAAGTTACCGATACATTTGAGGTAATAACTTATAGCAGTGTTGCAGACAGCGTTGATACACGTTTTCTTACCTACTATATGCTTGGCCAAATAAATGACCCAGTAATGGGTGTTACTTCGGCTAATATTGTTACACAATTTTTATATCCTGTGGCCGGCTTTACCTTTGGTAGTCAAACCATTGATTCTGTAGTTTTACAACTTCGTTATGCAGGATCTTCGGCCATTTATGGCAAGAATACCGAGCAAACGATTAAGGTGTATGAGGTTAATGAGGATTTACCAACATCCTTATCAGAATATTTTTATTCGAACAGAAGCTACCAAACATTGCCAACCGAGTTGGGTTCTTACACAGGTACATTTAATTTATCAGACAGTGTTATTGAGTATGTTGCAGGTAAACGATTAGGTTATGCACCACAATTACGCATAAAAATTACTGATGCCGCTTTTATCAATAAACTAAAAACCACACCGATTGATTCGTTTACTTCATCTGCTAATTTTAAATCAACATTTAAAGGTTTGATGATATCTGCCGAACAATCGTCAATGGCTAACGGTGATGGATCAATCGCGTATTTCAATTTACGATCTGATAATCCTCAAACAGCATTGGTTGTTTATTGTAAAAACGATACGGCACAAATTAAATATGAGTTCCCTATTTCGGGTACTTCCGAGGTTAAAACAAACCAATATAAGCATCGTAACTTACCGGCAACATTACAAACTGCTAACAACGGTGTACACCAAAACACTTGTTATGTTCAACCTGCTGCTGGTATTAAAACAAGAATATTAATTCCAAGTCTATCAAAAATAGCTGCCGATAGACCAATTGCAGTAAACAGTGCACGTATACTTTTCACCGTTAAAGATACACAAAACTATCCGGTACCAGCTCGATTAAACTTATGGGATGCGGATGAGTTGGGAAGGCGAAAAAACATAGCCGATTTCAGCGAATCTGCAACTTATTATGGTGGAACTTTTGATGCAATAACAGGAACGTACACCTTTAATATCAACCGTCATGTGCAAAATTTATTAAACTCGTACAATAAAAACAAAGTTGATATTAACTATGGGTTAAACTTGTTTGTACCTGAAGACTATAACGTAGCGGCCAACAGAGCCATTTTAGATACAGATAGAAGTATCCCTGGGCAACAAAAAGTGAAACTTATACTTACTTACACTGTTATAAAGTAGTAGCGTGATTATTGTATTAAAACAAAATAGTGTAGAAGCCGATAAGTTGGATTTGGTTAATTATTTAACCAAGCATCATATTGCACATCATATAGTGGCACATCAAAATGTTGTGGTCATTACTAAGCAATCCAATATTGAGAATTTACCTGAATTTGATTGCATTAAAAGTACTCATCCTATAAACACCCATTATAAACTTGCATCTAAAACTTGGAAAAATTCAACCAAGTTTAGTGTTGGTGGCAATAGTATTGGTGATGATATTTTTAACATCATGGCTGGTCCTTGCTCTGTTGAAAATGAAGATCAAATATTTGCTACCGCAGAATTCCTGAGTAAGCTAGGTGTTAAATTTTTGCGCGGTGGAGCATATAAACCACGTACCTCTCCATACAGTTTTAGAGGGCTTGGCAAAACCGGTTTGCAACTATTGCGCAAAGCGGCCGATAAATACAACATGAGCGTTGTTACCGAAATACTTGATTATAGTTTACTTGATGAGGTAGTTGAATATGCAGATGTTTTACAAGTAGGTAGCAGAAATATGCATAATTTTTACCTGCTAGACCAGTTGGGTAAAATTAATAAACCTGTCTTGCTTAAAAGAGGTTTTCAAGGCAAAACCGTTGAATGGTTACTTGCAGCTGAATACATATTGAGTGGAGGTAACGATAAAGTAATTTTATGCGAGAGAGGCATACGCAGTTTCGACCCAAGTAGCAGAAATGTAATAGACTTAGGTATAGTACCATTAATAAAAGAGCTGAGTCATTTACCGATAATTGTAGACCCTAGTCATGGAACTGGGGCCGCCAGTAGAGTTAAACCTGCCAGCCTTGCCGCTGCTGCAATTGGAGCTGACGGTATTTTGGTTGAAGTTCACCCGAATCCGGCAAAAGCATTAAGCGATAGCGAACAAGCTTTATCGTTTGCGGAATTTGAAAATATGTTAACCGAAACTCAAAAACTGCTAAACGCATTAGGAAAACATACAGACACGGAAAGTATAACTTTGAAAACCGAAAGTTTATAGTAAATTTGATTTCTTATGTGTGGAATAGTAGCTTATATAGGTCACCGCGAGGCCTACCCAATCATTATTAAAGGTTTAAAACGTTTAGAATACCGCGGGTATGATAGCGCTGGCGTTGCCCTTTTAACCCCCGAAAAAGCATTAAACATTTACAAAAAAAGCGGAAAGGTTATTGACCTTGAAAACGAAAGTAAAGGCAAAGATCTTCACGCAAACACAGGTATGGGCCACACAAGATGGGCCACACACGGTGTACCAAATGATGTTAATGCTCACCCTCACTTATCTCAAAGTGGTGAGTTCGCAATTATACATAATGGTATTATTGAAAATTACCACTCGCTAAAAACAGCTCTGATTGAACGTGGCCACACTTTTAAAAGTGAAACAGATACCGAAGTATTGATTCACTTAATTGAAGAGGTTCACAAAAACAACAGTGTTAGTTTTGAAGAAGCAGTGCGCATGACCTTAACACAAGTTGTTGGTGCATACGCTATTGTTATCCTTTCAAAATCAAACCCTAACTACTTGATAGGAGCCCGCAAAGGTAGTCCAATGGTTGTTGGTATTGGCGAAAACGAACACTTTATAGCAAGCGATGCCACTCCAATTGTGGAGTATACACGTAATGTTATTTACTTAAACGATGGTGAATTGGTTATCATTGATAACAACAATTTAACGGTTAAAACCATTGATAACACCATTAAAACCCCTTTTATACAAGAGCTTGAAATTAATTTAGAAAGCATTGAAAAAGGTGGATTTGAGCACTTCATGCTTAAAGAAATTTACGAACAACCGCGCTCAATCTTAGATTCTTTCCGTGGCAGAACACACATTAACGATGGTGCAATTACTATGGCCGGAGTTGATAAGTTTGAAGACAAACTAAAAAATGTTAAGCGCATCATAATAGTTGGATGCGGAACCAGTTGGCATGCCGGTTTAGTGGGTGAATATTTGTTTGAAGATTTTGCGCGAGTTCCTGTTGAGGTTGAATACGCTTCTGAGTTCAGATACCGTAATCCGGTGTTAGATGAGACTGATTTTGTAATTGCCATATCACAAAGTGGTGAAACCGCTGATACGCTTGCCGCGCTTGAACTTGCAAAAAGTAAAGGAGCAACGATATTTGGCGTGTGTAACGTAGTTGGTTCATCTATACCGCGCTTTACCGATGCAGGAGCATATACCCATGCAGGTCCTGAAATAGGTGTTGCTTCAACCAAAGCGTTCACAGCACAAGTTACAGCCTTAATTTTAATGGCCTTATCAGTAGCTCAAAAACGTGGTACATTAAGCACCCAACGTTTACGCGAATTACTGATTGAATTGGAAACTATTCCGGCTAAGGTAGAAACTACCTTGAAGCTAAACGACAGCATAAAAGAAATCGCTAAAGAATTTGAGAAATCGAACAATGCACTTTATTTAGGCCGTGGATACGGTTTTCCTATTGCATTGGAAGGCGCTTTAAAACTAAAGGAAATCAGTTATATACATGCTGAAGGTTATCCAGCTGCAGAAATGAAGCACGGACCAATTGCTTTGATTGATGAAGAAATGCCCGTTGTGATTATCGCAACTCAGCATAGTAATTATGAAAAAGTAATCAGCAATATTCAAGAAGTAAGGGCCCGTAAAGGTCGCGTAATAGCTATTGCTACAGAGGGTGATGAACATATCAAACAACATGCTGATCATGTAATTTACATACCACATTGTGAAGAAGCTATGTTACCTCTAATTGCAAGTGTGCCACTTCAATTATTATCCTACCATGTTGCGGTAATGCGTGGTTGTAATGTTGATCAACCAAGAAACTTAGCAAAATCTGTTACGGTGGAGTAGCATAAATTTTAAAACATATTCTATTAACGAACAAAGCCGGCATGCTAACATGTCCGGCTTGTTTTTTTACCCCCTAATCCTAGCGTAGAACGCTATTATCTTTATGCTGAACTACGTTCAGTTTATAATTTATTTCCGAGTGCAAGGTATGACTAAATACCGAAAAAACAATGTTAACGACAAAAAAATAGGGGCGAATGCCCCTATTTAATAAAATATCAATTGATCATGTATTACATGATGTCTACAGCGTATATAGCCATCAACGGAATAACAATACCATTATCAATCCAAGCAGAAGTTGCATCAACTCCCTGAACTAAAGTTTGAATACGTTTGTAGCCAGCAGGTGTTTTTAACACAATATTGGCTTTACGACCTGATACTTTTGAAAGTGTAGCTGCTTTATCTAAAGCAACTCGTCTAACTCGTCTGTCTTCTTCGCGCGTTAATACATCATAGTCGAATATTTTTACACCTTCGGCAGATGGTATCAATTCAATTTCGCGAATATTAATTACATTTTGCATAATAAAATAAATGTGCAAATAAAGGTTTAACCTTAATCTACAAGTTAGCCGTTAGTTAAAGAGCAGCTTCGTATCTGCGACTTACTTCGTCCCAATTAATGATACTCCAAAATGCAGCACAATAATCCGGTCTGCGGTTTTGGTAATGCAAATAATAAGCGTGTTCCCAAACATCTAAACCCATAATTGGTGTACCATTACAATCTGTAACCACATCCATCAAAGGATTATCTTGGTTTGGTGTTGAGCAAATTTTTAACTTACCGTTTTCAACACATAACCAAGCCCAACCACTACCAAAACGAGTAGCTGCAGCTTTGTTAAAGTCTTCTTTCAATTTATCCACTCCACCTAAATCAGCTTCAATTGCAGCTTGTAACTTGGCGGAAGGTTTTGATCCATTGTTTCCTAAAATGGTCCAGAACAATGAATGGTTAAAATGTCCGCCACCATTGTTACGAACAGCCATTGGATACTTGCTAATATTTTTGCAAATATCTTCAATAGACAAATGCTCTGCAGCAGTACCAGCAATAGCTGCGTTTAAATTTGTTACGTAAGCATTGTGGTGTTTGGTGTGATGAATTTCCATAGTACGCGCATCAATATGCGGCTCAAGAGCTGTGTACTCGTATGGTAATTTTGGTAATTCGAAAGCCATATGATTATTTATTTAAATTGTTAAAATTTGAATAGCGAAAATAACGCTATTTGTTGTTAAACAGCTAACAAATTATTGAGATAATATAAACTTATCAATTGATAGAAATTCTCTGAGAACTAACGCTTAGCCTTAAAGAAGAATTTTATTAATTCAGCACACTCCGTTTTTAAAACACCGGTTACTATTTCTGTTTTCGGATGATAAACATTGCCCAATTTACTGCAGCCACGTTTATCGTCTGATGCGCCAAAAACTACCTTACTTATCTGACTCCAATATAACGCACCACCACACATTAAGCATGGTTCAAGGGTTACATACAAGGTACAATCAACCAAATATTTTGCACCCAAATAATTGGCTGCAGCGGTAATGGCCTGCATTTCAGCATGTGCGGTTACATCATTTAATTGTTCGGTTAAATTATGCCCTTTACCAATTATTTTGTTGTTGCTCACCACAATTGCTCCTACTGGAACTTCACCCAAATCGTAAGCCTTTTGGGCCTCTTTAAGTGCTAATTGCATAAAATACTCGTCCGTAAATAACTCTGCCATAATTGAAGCAGCAACTTACGTATTTACCCAAAATTAAATGCTATTGTAGGCTTCCTTTTTATTATTTTCGCACCCTATTTAAGGTTAATAACAATACAACATGCTACGTACACATACTTGCGGAGAACTAAGATTAAGCAACAACAATCAAACTGTAACACTAACTGGCTGGGTACAAAAAAGCCGCGATTTAGGAGGTATGACTTTTGTTGATTTGCGCGACAGATACGGCATTACTCAATTGGCATTTAACATGGATACCAATGCCGATTTGTGCACACGCGCCCGCAAGTTGGGAAGAGAGTTTGTATTAAAAGTTACCGGTACGGTTAAAGAACGCGAAAGTAAAAACTTAAACATGCCAACAGGTGAAGTTGAAATTAGCGTTACTGATTTCGAAGTATTGAATGAAGCCATCACCCCTCCTTTTACCATTGAAGAAAACACGGATGGTGGTGATGATATCAGAATGAAATACCGCTACCTGGATTTACGCAGGGCAAGTGTTAGAGCAAACTTACAATTACGCCATAAGGTGGCCCAACAAACACGTAATTTTTTAGATGAACAAGAATTTATTGAAGTAGAAACTCCGGTACTTATAAAATCAACTCCGGAAGGTGCACGCGATTTTGTGGTACCAAGCCGTATGAATCCGGGTGAGTTTTACGCCTTACCACAATCACCACAAACCTTTAAGCAATTGTTAATGGTAAGTGGTTTTGATCGTTACTACCAAATTGTAAAGTGTTTTAGGGATGAAGATTTGCGTGCCGACCGCCAACCTGAGTTTACACAAATAGATTGTGAAATGAGTTTTGTGGAACAGGAAGACATTTTGAATATGTTTGAAGGCTTGGTAAAACACTTGTTTAAAAATGTAAAAGGAATTGATATAACATCGTTACCTCGCATGACTTACGCTGATGCCATGAAATACTATGGTAGCGATAAGCCTGATACCCGTTTTGAGATGAAATTTGTGGAAGTAAATGATGTGGTTAAAGGCAAAAACTTTCCTGTATTTGATAACGCAGAATTAGTAGTAGGAATTTGTGCCAAAGGTTGTGCAGAGTACACCCGCAAACAATTAGATGAATTAACTGACTTTGTTAAACGCCCACAAATTGGTGCAACAGGATTGGTGTATGCACGTGTAAATGCAGACGGAACTATAAAATCATCGGTAGATAAATTTTATGATGAAGCGGCTTTAAAATTATGGGCTGAAAAGTTTAACGCACAACCGGGCGACTTAATTTTATTATTAGCCGGACAAGCCGATAAAACCCGTAAAGCATTAAACGAATTACGTTTGGAGATGGGTACACGTTTAGGTTTACGCGATAAAAATACCTTCTCTTGTTTATGGGTGGTTGATTTTCCGTTGTTAGAATTTAACGAAGACGAGAACCGCTACTTTGCCATGCATCATCCGTTCACTTCACCAAAACCAGAGGATATACATTTACTAAACAGTTTTGAAACCATAGGACAGGTGCGTGCAA
>JBFYQC010000051.1:0-3342 GCA_041302975.1 Bacteroidota bacterium | reverse complement strand
GCTAGGAATGAAGGATCATGAAATATTAATTGGATTCGCAGCTCATGTTTCAGAAAAAAAAGGCGCTTGGGATTTTTTAGCACTATGTAATCAGCTTAAACGACATCCAAAACTAAAATTTGTTTTAGCCGGTAAATTGGATGAACATGGTAATACCAATTTAGGCAACGGACAAGTACTACCGATAAGCCCTAAGGCATATATTGAATCATTTATAAAAGAAAATAAACTAGAAGAACAACTTATTGTAACAGGTTTTAGAGACGATATTTTGGAGCTGATTGCAGCAATGGATGTGTTAGTTGTTCCTAATAAAAACGGTGTGTTAGGCAGACAGCCGATAGAAGCACAAGCATTGGGCGTTACCGTATTAGCACAAGCGGGACATAGTAAAAAAAGTAAGATTATTCAACATAGTGAAACCGGCTATTTGGTTCAAAACCCCGAGCAAATTATCGAACAAATTGAGTATCTCCTACAACATAAAGAAGTTGAAAAAATCTCTCGTGCGGCTCAGGCTTATGCTGAACAAAAATTCACTCCAGCAACCAACATGAAAAAAATTGAAAACATTTATTTGAGCTTAATAAACCATTGAAAACCCTCATACTCACAGCAGGAAAAATAGATTACACACGTTTGCCGTTTGGCATGCACCAAAGCAATGCCACGATACCCGTAAATGGTAAACCGGTAATCAGTTGGATATTGGACGATCTCATTCAAAAAAACTATACAGAAATCGGCATCGTAGTTCGTAACGAGAACACGCGCTTAAAACAATTACTTCAAAAACATTATAGCAAGCGTATAAAACTTGATATCATTAGTTTGAACAACCCCACTTCCATCTTAGATTCTTTGCAAGCAGGCTTAACAAATAATACAGTAAATGATACTATTCAAGTGATTCTGGGCGACACCCTCATCTATGACTCATTTGAGCATATGCAAGACAGTTTATTTGTTGCCGAAGTTAAAAGTAGCGAGAATTGGTGTGTAGTAAAAACAAACAATGAAGGTAATTTATTAGAGTTAACCGACAAAAAAGAATTACCTGGAGAGATACATACCGCCCTTTGTGGATATTATCAGTTTAGCAATGCCAATACCTTGCTGACTTGTGTGCAAAACTGCATGAAACAAGGCTCAAAAGAGTTAAGTGATGTGCTGATGCAGTATCACGCCAAACATCCCCTATCCTTAAAAAAGGTAGAAACCTGGTTTGATTTTGGACATTTAGAGAGTTTTGTACAATCAAAAAAATCATTGCTTAGACCTCGACATTTTAACCAACTTACCATCGACCCTCTGATTAATACCATTACAAAAGTGAGTGAGAAAAGTGATAAACTGGCTGATGAGTTAAATTGGTATTTGGAATTGCCTGAAAAATTAAAAACGCTTACGCCACGCATCATTACTCAGGAGCAACAAAACAATAAAGTAACCATCACACAAGAATTTTATGGCTACCCAAGTTTATCAGAATTATTTGTTTATGGTGATTTAAGCACTTCGGTTTGGGAATCTATTATTGATTACCTCTTTCAAATTCACGGGTTGTTTAAACAATACGAAATACCGGCATCTCGAGTTAATTTGATTGATATGTATGAAACCAAAACCCAAGAACGAATCAATCAGATGTTGGAACAAGATAATTTTTGGAAAGAAATTTGGAACAAAGAATACATCACCATTAATGGTATAGTACATCTTAATATTCAACCCTGCCTACAAAAACTAAATTCAGACATCCAACAGTTAACTAAAATCAGCACGTTCAATATCATTCATGGCGACTATTGTTTATCTAACATTTTATATGATTTGAACAACCAAATTGTACGTATGATTGATCCTAGAGGACGTTTTGGTGAAAAGGGGATTTATGGTGATGCACGGTATGATATTGCTAAATTGCGTCACAGTTTAGTTGGTTTGTATGATTATATAGTTGGAGACCTATTCCAAATTAATACTACTGAAAATGGATTTGAATATGAGTTATTTGAAGATGATAAAAACAAACAACTTGCACTCTATACAGATAAATGTATTAAAGTAAATGGCTATAACCTGCATGAGATCAAATTAATTGAAGGATTATTATTTTTAAGCATGATTCCTTATCATGCTGACTACAAAGAAAGACAACACATGATGTATGTAAAAAGCATACAAATATTGAATGAATTGATAGATAAAAATTAAAATGAGAATAGTTATTGACTTAGACGGAACCATTTGTAGCCTTAAACAAAAACACGAAACCTATGCAGATGTTGTGGTTAAACATGGTGCGGTTGAATTTATAAAAAAACTTAGAACCGAAGGACACTACATCATTATTCAAACTGCACGTAACATGGCCACTTGTGAGAGTAACGTTGGTAAAGTGATGAAGAATGTAGGTAAAGTAACGTTGGAATGGTTAGAAAAAAATGATGTGGAATATGATGAAATTTATTTTGGCAAACCCAATGCCAATTTATACATAGATGATCGTGCATTCCGATTTGAAAATTGGCAAAACATGTCGACCGAACAATTAGAAACGCTTGCAAGAGAAAAATAATATGTTGTTGATTATACCAATGGCTGGCAGAGGTAGTCGATACGCCAATGTAGGTTACACCACGCCCAAACCATTAATTGAAATAAATGGTAAACCTATGCTTTATCATGCGTTTCAATCGGTAAAAAACGTGCCTTATGAAAAGGTTATATTCATTGCACTAAAGGAACATGAACAAACCTATGGTGTAAGTAAACTCATCAAGGAACAGATTGTAACTGATTTTGAACTGATTTTACTAGATGATGTAACCGAAGGGCAATTGTGCACCGTGTTAACTGCATCACATTTTTTCCAACCCAATCAATCTATACTCATTGCCGCATCTGATTCTTATATTGAAAGTAATATAGCAGAAGAAGTAAAAAGGAGCACTACAGATGGAATTATTTCTGTAATTAACTTACCTGGTGAACATTGGAGCTTCGCCAAAACGGATGAAACCGACCGTGTAATTGAAGTAGCGGAAAAAATGCGCATATCAGACCATGCGAGTACAGGTATTTATTATTTTAAAGATGCCAAACGTTTTGAAAAACAAGCTCAACAATTGATTCAACAAAAAGAAACCACCAAAGGCGAATATTACATCATGCCTTTGTACAACAAGCTCATAGCAGAAGGTGCTCAAATTGAATTATCACATGCCAAAGCCATGTGGGACATGGGAACACCTGAGGCTAAACTTAAATTTGAAAATTATTTAAATGACAAAAATTAGAATTGGGCTCCTGGTAAACGATTTAACGATACCCTATTGG
>JBFYQC010000050.1:0-3643 GCA_041302975.1 Bacteroidota bacterium | reverse complement strand
ATACGTAGGTATGTAAACGATATTTATTACTGCCAAATTACATCAGACCCAAACCGCAAGGAGTTGGTTTATTTTGAGCGAGAACTCACCGCTAAAAATGAAGTTAACACCCAGTTTGATAAAAACATACGTGTGAATAATGTAACAATTGAAAATAGTAGTGTAAGGTAAAGCTTTTTATTTTATTGAACCTTTGACAGGAAGCTAAAATGCTCGAGTAATGTTAAGGGTAAAAAAAGAAGGAGTTGTACTTTCAAAAACCAAGTTGGACTTTGAAAATGAAGGCGTTTTAAATCCAGCTGCTTTGCGCGAAGGAAATCAAGTTCATATTTTTTATAGGGCAGTTCGTGAAGGTAATTTTTCAAGCATTGGTTATTGTTTATTAGATGGTCCGCTAACGTTAAAATCGCGTCATGCACAACCTATTTTGGTTGCGGAACATGATTATGAAAAGCATGGGTTAGAGGACCCCAGACTAGTTAAGATAGAAGACACCTATTATCTGACCTATACAGCTTATGATGGCAATAATGCACTTGGGGCATTGGCCCTTTCAAAAGATTTAAAGCATTGGGAGAAACTTGGCATTATTGTGCCTCAAATTACATATAACGAGTTTAAAGAACTCACTCAGCTTGATCTTGCTTCTTTATCTAAATATGCACGTTATAACGATTACGGGGGTATTTTAAGGCATAATGAAAGTAATGATTTGGTTTGGGATAAAAACCTTGTTTTTTTTCCTCGGAAGGTAAACGGACAACTTTGTTTTTTGCATCGTATAAAGCCCGATATTCAAATTGTAGTTGCGGTAAACAGCATCTTGGAACTTACCCCTGCATTTTGGGAAAACTATTTTTTACATCTAGATGAACACATTGTACTCACCCCAAAGTACGAGCATGAATCCAGCTATGTTGGAGGTGGATGTCCGCCAATTGAAACAAAAATTGGTTGGTTAGTAATTTACCATGGCGTGCATGATTCTTTATCTGGTTATGTCTATTCTGCTTGTGCTGCGTTGTTAGATTTAGATAATCCACAAAAAGAAATTGCGCGATTGCCTTACCCTATTTTTGAACCCGAATTTTCGTGGGAGTTAAAAGGGGAAGTTGATAATGTTTGTTTTCCTACAGGTGCAGTATTGTTTGATGATACCTTATACATTTATTATGGTGCTGCAGACGAACGAATAGCATGTGCTTCATTAAGTTTAAACGAACTACTGCAGGAGTTAACCTTAAATACAACCCAACATGCAAAACAATAATTTACCTGAGATATTAATAATCTCTTCATATCCGCCAAGAGAGTGCGGTATTGCCACTTACTCACAAGATCTTTTACAGGCACTTCAAACTCAATTTAACCAAAGTTTTAAAGTAACTGTTTGCGCGGTTGAAAATGAATATGAAAAGCATCACTACAATCAAGATGTAGATTATGTGTTGGATTCATCTGATGCGCATTCATACCATAAATTAGCCTTTAGCGATATAAATGCAAATGTGGCTATTAAACTTGTTTTGATACAACATGAATTTGGTTTTTTTGTTAACCAAAAGCCCGCTTTGTTGCATCTTATTCAATCTATACAGGTGCCTGTTATCATTACATTTCATACGGTGTTGCCTAATCCTAATGTAGGATTGAAGTTACATATACAATATTTGGCATTTGCCGTGCAATCTATTATTGTTATGACACAACATGCAGCTCAAATTTTGCAGAACGAATACCATATTGATGCACATAAAATTACCGTTATAGCACACGGCACGCATTTGGTTAAACATGTATCACCCGAATTGTTAAAGGAAAAGTATGGTTTTGAAGACCGTTCTGTTTTATCAACGTTTGGTTTAATTAGTTCAGGCAAAAGTATAGAAACCACCTTACGTGCATTACCTGCTATTATTAAAAAACACCCTAACGTATTGTTTTTAGCAATTGGTAAAACACACCCAACGGTAATGAAACATGAAGGTGAACTTTACAGAAATTCGTTAGAGCAGATTGTAAAAGAACTGAATTTACAGCAACATGTAAAGTTTGTAAATTATTATCTGCCACTTAAAACCTTATTAGAGTATTTACAGCTTACAACCATATATTTATTTACTTCAAAAGATCCTCACCAAGCAGTAAGTGGCACATTTGCTTATGCTATAAGTTGTGGCTGCCCCATCGTATCAACACCTATTCCTCATGCTCGTGAAGTGTTATTAAATGACACTGGAATTTTAATTGATTTTGAAAATGTAAATCAACTTCAAGATGCCGTAATACGTTTATTGGATAATACTACATTAGGTGAAGAAATGCGGTTAAATGGAATGCACCGTATGGCATCTACAGCATGGGAAAACACAGCAATAGCTCATGCGCTATTGTTTGAAAAGTATGCCAATGATGGTATTTTTTTAAGGTATTCTTTACCTGAAATTAACCTGAAACACGTGAACAATTTAACCACTGATTTTGGCATGATTCAGTTCTCTAAAATTAACCGACCTGATTTGGAATCGGGGTATACAGTTGATGATAATGCTCGTGCCCTTATTGCTATATGTATGCAATACGAAATCACACAAGCTCCAAAAGATCTAGATTTAATTCATACGTACTTTTCATTTATAAAGTTTTGCATGCAAAGCAATGGTGGGTTTTTAAATTATGTAGATAGCGAACATCAATTTACCGAGCAAAACAGTGAAAATAACCTAGATGATGCGAACGGTAGGGTTATTTGGGCATTGGGTTATTTAATTAGTGCTACTAATATGTTGCCAGCTTATTTGGTAGAAGATGCCACTCAGCTTTTGGATAGGGCTTTGTTAAATATTCCATCTATTCATTCAACCCGTGCAATTGCATTTACCTTAAAGGGGTTATATTATTATGACCGTGTATCTCCAACTCATAAAAATAAAGTATTAGCCTCTATTCTTGCGCATCGTTTAGAACGTATGTTTGAGCATGAATCTGGACAAGGTTGGGATTGGTTTGAAAGTTACCTTACTTATGCAAACGCGGTTTTACCTGAAGGCATGTTGTGTGCTTATCAAATTACCGGTGAGTCCCTGTTTAAAGATGTTGCAAAAAAAGCGATTAACTTTTTAATACACACTACTTTTGGTTGTACCACAATAAAACCGATTTCTAACAAGAGTTGGAAACATAAAAATGGTATTACAGCATCTTTTGGAGAGCAACCTATAGATGTTTCATATACAATTTTAGCCCTTGATAGATTTTATGAAGTGTTTTATGATGAGCTGTATCTAAAAAAAATATTTACAGCTTTTACGTGGTTTTTAGGAAATAATCATTTGCATCAAATAGTTTATAATCCACGCACAGGTGGTTGCTATGACGGATTAGAGGAACATCATGTTAATTTGAATCAAGGTGCAGAATCAACACTAAGTTACCTAATGGCAAGGCTAATTATTAACAAACATGAAGAAGAATATATTATTTCCGAAATGGTAGAACAAGAACATGCTTACATGTGAATAATGTAACACTTAGTAATTGTTATGTAATACTTTGGGTGTCGTTTTTCTTAATCTTTGTTTATGATTAAACGTAAGTATATGTACTTGTTTTCTGAGCAAAGCAATATGGATAGGGTTAAGAG
>JBFYQC010000049.1:0-8548 GCA_041302975.1 Bacteroidota bacterium | reverse complement strand
TTGTTGCAACAGTTTGGCCTAATAAGTTTGTAATATTAACAGCTACATTACCTGCTTGCTTTAAGTTAAAACTAACAGTAGTGCTGCCATTTGCAGGATTAGGATATACGCTGCTAATAGCCACTAAATCATTTTCTGCAACACCAACGTTTAAGCTAGTTAAATGGAAAGCTGTGTTCAAGAATAAATCAGCAGCAAATGCATGACCAACTAAGTAATTACCTGTCCAGCTTGCATTCTGACCGTATGCATTCCATTGTGGCTGAAATTGGCAAGAGTTATAATAAGTTGGGTTAGTGAATGGAACTCCATTTGCAGCATCATTGTAGTAATATAAAGTACCAAATGTGTTTGCACGTCTAGATGTATTCGGATTAACAGACGGATCTCTTTGGTATACAATTACGGCAGTATCACCATTCACAACAGCTTTAACACCAGATTTGAATGTAGCAGTGAAACCAACTAAACCACCAGCATTTACATTTAGACCTGAAGGAGCGGTTAATTGAGCGAATTTACTTCCGAATAAAGTTTCGTTTGAACTTGCTGATGTAGTATCAAAAGGAGAATTACTTCTATCGTTACCAAGCAAGAATGTATCGATTTTTACTAAATCGGCAGGCATTAAAGCAGCATTATTCCATCTTAACAAACTCACTTTATCTTGAGCTCCACCTGTAAAATTAGTTCTTCTGATATTTGCATTAGCAAAATATGCAACAAATACGGTATCAATAACCTCTTCGTTATTTCCATCCACATCATTATCTGTGCTATCAGCATTTCTTAAGTATACATACTGAAAGAAAATTGAGTCAAGTGTGTAAGGATTGAATTGTGATAAGATGATACCAGGATTTTCTGTATTTTCAATCAAGTCGTCTTTAGGATCTAAGACATGTCCAAAACTTTGGAATGAAGGGCGGCTAACTGCGCCATCTTCTCTTACAACTTTAAAATTTGAATCAGCAGTAACAAATGAGATTGATCTATCTAAAACCGCACCAAGAGGACTTTCACCACCTTGAAATTGTGTAATAAAATTTAATGGTTGATACCAATCCTGAACTACAGCTTTTTTAGCTCTTGTTGAACTATTTGTGTTAACATTTGAAGGGTTAACAACAACAGAAACTGTTTTTACACGTAAATCTACGTTTTTTTCTTTAACAGGAGCATTGCCGTTGCCAACTTGAGCAAAAGCAAAACCTGCTGTAAGAAGCATTGATGCGCTTAGTAATAGCTTTTTCATAATAATTATTTGCAGTTATGTTAATTTAAATTCCAATAAATTTTTTGACAAAACTAATCTTTTTTAGATTTTATCAAAGTAAAGACTCAAGGTTACAAAAAATAGTTGCAGCAAGGCTTAAAGTTACTTATTTATCTATCCATTTATCATCGCCTTTGATTAACTCAATTAACTCTTTTACAGCGGTTTCCTTTTCAACTCCTTTTTTAACAACCTCTTTACCACGGTAAAGTGTAATTTTTCCAACTCCGCTGCCTACGTATCCGTAATCAGCATCGGCCATTTCTCCTGGGCCATTTACAATACAGCCCATAATGGCAATTTTCACTCCCTTTAAATGGTCGGTTTGTTTACGAATCATGGCCGTGGTTTCCTGCAAGTCAAAAAGAGTTCGTCCGCAGCTTGGACAACTGATGTATTCTGTTTTGGTTATGCGTGCCCTTCCTGCCTGCAAAATACCAAAGGCTATCTGATTAATGCGGTATTGCTTTATTTGATTGTTGCTCAACATAATACCATCACCAAAACCATCTACTAATAAGCTACCACAATCTGTTGAAGCATGCAGCATAAATTCCTCTTCATTATTGGTTATATATCTACGCATTATGAATACAGGCGTTTGCAATTGCTTTGACGCTAATGTAAAAAATGCGTTACGTAAATCGGCCACAGCATGTTGGTTATGGCTACCTAATAATAAAACAACATTTTGTGTAGTGCTTAATTTAGCTAACAGTTCTTCATTAAGTTCATCTGTATTTAACTGAATAAAATTGAGTGTTGAAACAAGAACAGATGTACCCAAATATTCGCTTAATGTAAAAACAGGAAAGTTGTTGACTTTATCAGTAAGTTGATTCCATACAGATGCTTCATATAAACCTTTAATACCATTAGGCAACATGAAATTTATGGTGTTTTTGCCCAAATAAATGTAATCACAACCCAAATCGGCCATGTGCCATTTATCCAGCTTCACATCATAAATATGACCAACTTCTGTTAAATCAGTTGGGGTTATGTTTGTTCTTGAACTAAAATTAGCCACTACCCTTGGTACATTAGTACCACCAATATTGTCAATTTCATACGTATTACGTTTACGGTAATCGTATGGATTCCAGAGAGTGGTTGGGTTAACATTATTTTTTATAGGCTGATGTGAATCACGATTGCTGTATCTAGCCACCAATTTTTGTGCCACCGGCACTTCAAATTCAGGATCTTCTGTTAAAGAAACACGAATGGTATCCCCTATTCCATCTTCAAGCAATGCACCAATGCCTAAGGCACTTTTTATACGTCCATCATCCCCATCACCGGCTTCTGTAACACCTAAATGCAATGGATACATCATGTTATTTTCGTTCATGGTTTTAACCAACAAACGATAGGCTTCTACCATTACTTGGGTGTTGCTGCTTTTCATACTCAACACAATATTGTAAAACCCTTCGTTTTCGCAAATACGCAAAAACTCCATCGCACTCTCTACCATTCCTAATGGCGAATCGCCATATCTGCTCATGATTCTATCGCTTAAACTACCGTGATTGGTACCTATACGCATAGCGGTTCCGTATTCTTTACAAATACGAACCAATGGGGTAAACTTTTCACGGATACGCTCTAGCTCTTCAGCATAAGCAGCATCGGTATATTCTATGATATCAAACTTCTTTTTGTCTGCATAATTACCCGGGTTAACGCGTACCTTTTCTACAATTTTCGCAGCAACTTCTGCAGCATTTGGTGTAAAATGTATATCAGCTACTAGAGGAACATGGATACCACGTTTACGTAATTCTGCTTTAATGTTTTCTAAGTTTTTAGCCTCATTAATACTTGGAGCTGTTAATCTTACCAACTCGCATCCGGCTTGTACCATTCGTTCTATTTGAGCAACAGAACCAATTGTATCCATGGTATCGGTAGTGGTCATACTTTGCACACGAATAGGATAATCACTACCCATGTTTAAGTCACCAATTTTTACTGTTGATGTTTTTCTGCGTTTGTATTGGTGTAAACTACCACAAAAATCTGCTATATCCTGAGTATGTTGCATACTTTTATTCAACTAATCTGTTCGTAAATTTAAAAGAAACAAGGTGTAAAAATAATACTTTAAATGTCACCCAACTGCGGGCGAATCACAATCTCCTCTACATCAGCACTACTACTTAACTCAAAAACACCCTTAATAGTTTTTGCTACATCATCTGCTTGTATAAACCTCTCTGCCGGCAAATCAACTCCGGCCCATGAATTTGTTAAGGTTGCCCCAGGCATTACTGCAGTAACCCGCACACCATAATTTTTCAACTCATACCGTAACTGTTTACTTAACCCTAACATGGCAAATTTACTAATGCTGTATGAACCACCAGCCTCGTATGCTTGTATACTGGCAATAGAACAAATATTAAAAACATGACCGCTTTTAGCTTGCATCATGGCAGGTAAAAAACCTCTGCTGATATGGTATGCACTGGTAACATTGGTTTGTAATAAATGCTCTAGCGTGCCTTCTTTTTCATCAATAACTTTTCCGGGAATAAATACCCCTGCATTATTTACTAACACATCAATCTTTGGGTAAGTGCTATTAATCGTTTCAATAAAACTTTTCACCTCATCGGTTTTGCTCACATCACACAGCAACATGGTATGTTTACCCGTGGGATTAATCGCACTTAACTTTTCAGCAAGTTGGTTTAATTCTGTTTTATTGCGGGCGCAACCGGCCACATTAAAACCCATATGGGCAAAAGTTTCGGCCACAGCCAAACCAATTCCTTTTGTACAACCTGTTACAACAACCGTTTTGTGCATACTTGATTTTATTTATAAAAATTAAAAGGCCAAAAATAGGCTTAAGTATGCATATATTTACCGCCAAATACAACTAAGGTTTACTATGAAGTTTTTTGAGCATTTTGGCAACTACACCTTGTTTTTGCTAGGGTTGTTTAAACGCCCCGAGCGATTTAAGGTTTTTGCAAAACAAACTTTAATCGAAATGAGCTCGATTGGTGTGGGTTCTTTTGGCATTGTTTCGTTAATTTCGGTATTTACAGGTGCAGTTGCTACCATACAAATTGGCGTGCAGTTGGTAAGTGGCTTGGTGCCGGATTACATGTTAGGAACCTTTGTTCGCGATAGCAACATTTACGAGTTTTCGCCAACCATTACTTGTTTGGTATTAGCGGGTAAAGTTGGTAGCAGCATTGCATCAGAAATGGGTACTATGAAAGTAACAGAACAAATTGATGCATTAGAAATAATGGGTATAAATTCTGCTAACTATTTGGTGTTACCTAAAATACTTGCAGGTGTGCTTACTATACCGCTTCTAGTAGTTTATTCGATGGTACTATCAATTATTGGTGGCGCTTTATCGGGTGTGTTGGGCGATATTATTAGTGTTGATGCATATGTTAGGGGATTACGTACCGATTTTATTCCGTTTTCAGTTGGCTTTGCATTAATTAAAGCAACAACTTTTGCCTTTTTAATAACAAGCATAAGTGCATACCACGGATACCGTACCGAAGGTGGCGCGCTTGAGGTAGGTAGAAGCAGCACAATGGCAGTTGTTTACAGCGCTGTTGCTGTAATTATTTTTGATTACTTACTTTCTGACATTTTATTGAGCGCTTAAACGTATGATTCAATTAAAAAACATTAGAAAAAGCTTCAACGGTAAAGTTGTTCTTGATGATATTTCGGCCAGCTTTTATCCGGGTAAAGCTAATTTTGTTATTGGAGCCAGTGGAAGTGGAAAAAGCGTGATGATGAAGTGCATGGTTGGTTTGATTGATGTTGACCAAGGTGAAATTTTTTATGGATCAGATGATTTTGTGCACAAAAGTTACGAAGAGCGTAAACTAATTAGAAAAGAAATTGGCATGTTATTTCAGGGTACTGCCCTCTTCGATTCGTTAAGCGTTGAAGACAATATTGCTTTTCCGTTACGTATGTTTACCAAAATGACACCCGAAGAAGTTTTGGACAGGGTTAATTTTTGTTTGCAACGTGTTAACCTACCCAACGTAAATAAACTTTATCCATCAAACCTTAGTGGTGGTATGAAAAAACGTGTGGGTATTGCACGAGCCATTGCCTTAAATCCCAAATATTTGTTTTGTGATGAACCCAATTCGGGTTTAGATCCGCTTACCTCGCGCTTAATAGATGAGTTGATTAAAGAAATTACTATCGAGTATAACATTACCACTGTTATTAATACCCACGATATGAAAAGTTTGTTTGATATGGGTGATAACATCATATACATTTACCAAGGTAAAAAAGATTGGGAAGGTGAAAAATCATTGATCAGAAGTTCGGGCAATAGTAGGTTGTTGGAATTTATGAAGGCTTCGGAGTTTTAATTACCGCTACACTAATTTTCTTTAGTACTCAAACAGGGGGGCCGATGCAATTAACTGTCACCAAAACCAAGCGCTGTGCAAATATTTTTCGCATAGGGTATTATTGTTCATTTAAAAACCTTAATTTGCTTTTGTATGAAAACGATACACAAACCGTTATTCCTCACATTAACTCTACTAACTATAGGTTTAATAGCTTGTAAACATAACCCACAAGAAGAAGTTACACCGGTAATAAACAACCCTAGTAATAATACTACCAACGATTCGGTAAGTTTTCAAACGGAGATTCTTCCTCTATTAATTGGCAATTGTGCTATGGGAGGTTGCCATGATGCAAATAGCGCAGCAGATGGCGTTGTTTTAAACAATTACACCAACGTAATCAACACTGGAAGAGTAAGGGCTTTCAACCCAAACAATAGTGAACTTTATGACGTTTTATTAGAAACAGATCCTGATAAACGCATGCCTCGTCCGCCCGCAGCACCACTAAGCCAAACACAAATTGCATTAATTGCCAAATGGATAAATCAAGGTGCACGCAATACCAATATTATTAGGTGCGATACCAACACCTTTACATTTGGAACTGTGCAAACCATCATCAATAATAACTGTGGTGGTTGCCACAGTGGTTCAAACCCACAAGGTGGTGTTAACTTAAGCGATTACAATAACATTAAACAACAAACACAAAACGGTAAACTGATAGGCAGCATTAATCATTTGCCTGGCAACAGTGCCATGCCCAAAGGTGGAAATAAATTAGAAAGTTGTAAAATAATAATCATTCAAAAATGGGCCAACGCAGGTTGCCCGAATAACTAAACAACATGTATAAATCCTTCCTCGTAATTTTTGTATTGACATTGTTCATTAGTAGTTGTAGTCATTATGATGAAATTCAAAAAAATGCAAAAGAAAGTGTGGCTAATGATGATGAAAGCCACAACTCTGGACAGAACTGTATGAGTTGCCACAACAAAGGAGGATTTAATGAAGCAGTGCAAGAAGGTGGATGGTGGAATATAGCAGGAACAGCCTACAAATCGGGTAACACAGCTAATGAAGGAAGTGTTGAGTTATGGACCGGACCAAACAGAACAGGATCGCTTATTTATAAATTGGCTATTGATGATTTAGGAAACTTTTACACGGGTAAAATCATAAATTTTAGAGGTGGTGCTTTTCCAATACTGGTTGATAAAGATGGAAACATGAATAAAGCTATGCAAAGCTCAACCCTTAACGGGGCTTGTAACAGTTGTCATGGTTTAAGTACACCCATAATTTCGTTTAATTAATTGTGATGAAAAAAATATTATACCTATCTATAACTGCATTAACTCTTAGTTTAAGTGCTTGTTATTATGATACAGAAGAAGAACTGTATCCAAACAGTTTTGGCGGTAACAAAGATACGGCAAGCGTTACCTATAGTGGAACTATTGCGCCTATGCTAAATTCAAATTGTACCAGTTGCCACAAAGCAGGAGGCAATTCGCCTGATTTAACCACCTATGCAAACGTGTTTGCTAGCAAAGACCGCGTAAAAGCACGTGCTGTTGATGGCAATCCTTCTCCCATGCCATCAAGTGGATTAATGAGTTTAACCAACAGAAATAAATTGGCTGCATGGATAGCAGCAGGTGCTCCTAACAACTAATATTCATGAAAAAGATTGCAATCATATTGGCCTTTTTTGTTGCCAACAATTTATTCGCTCAAGAAGATTTATTAAAAATGATGGAAGAAGAAACTCCATCAAAACCAACTCCAGTTTTTGCATCGTTTAAATCAACCCGATTGGTAAACCTACATACCAATGAGCAAATGAAAGCGAAACATTTAGACTTTCGCATACAACATCGTTTTCAACCCATGCAAATTAACAAAGAAAATGTGTATGGATTATACAACATGTTTGGGGTTGATGGAGCAGCAATGCGCTTAGGTTTTGAGTATGGTGTTACCGATAAGCTAATGATGGGTTTTGGAAGAAGTAATGTGGGTAAAACCTACGACTTAATGGCTAAATACAAAATACTACAACAAACACGTGGTAAAAAAAATATGCCAATTAGTGTAAACTACTTTGGTAATATAGGAATCAATACACTTGAATTTGCAGATAAAACACGTAACAACTTTTTTACTTCACGCCTATCGTTTGTAAACCAACTTATCATTACACGTAAGTTTAACGATTATGTTTCTGTAGCCATTACCCCAACCATGGTGCATCAAAATTTGGTGGAAACAAAAGCACAATCGCATGATATTTATGCTATAGGCTTGGGGGCATCTGTAAAAATATCGCGTAGTGCGCGTTTTAATTTTGAATATATACCGCGCTTGAATGCACGCAACGAGAAAAAATTAGATGGAACCCAATATTATGATGCCTTTGCTTTTGGCTTAGACATTGAAACCGGTGGACACGTATTTCAATTACATTTTACCAATGGTGCCGGATTAATTGAACAACAATTTATTTCGCAAAACACAAACAAGTTAAGTTTAAACACATTGCGTTTCGGCTTTAATTTATCGCGTGTATTTAGTTTAGAAAAAGAAGGAAAATAAATTTGGCATTATTCATGCATAACAATACAAAAACAATGAAAAATACGATGATTATGTTGGTTGCTTTAATTGGATTAAGCATCAACGCAACTGCTCAAATCTACCGTACATCTAACGGTAAAATTGATTTTTTTAGTAAAACACCTGTAGAAGATATTGAAGCACACAGCAATACTGCTGTTGTATTATTAAATACAAAAACCAACGATGTGGTATTTCAGGTTCAAAACACCACTTTTAATTTCCCAAACAAATTAATGCAAGAGCATTTTAATGAGAAATACATGGAAAGTGAAAAATACAT
>JBFYQC010000048.1:0-3992 GCA_041302975.1 Bacteroidota bacterium | reverse complement strand
GGTGAACCTGACAATGCACATCAGTGGTTTGCAAAATATTTAACACCACGGGCTTTTCATTTTGTGTTGATGAAGTTTGTTCATTGGTTTCTTCATCAAAAATTTGGGCATTTAATACATTTGGCGCAGTGGTTAAAAGCGAAGCACCAAAACCTAACTTACCCAAAGATTTTATAAACTTTCTCCGGCTATTTTCATTTTCTGATGTGTTATCAATCATGTTCTTTTTTGTTGTTAAGAATAAACGAATTTAGCTTTTGTGATATAAATCAGTGTAACTAATGTTACAGTGGTGGTTAATCGTTATGGGAAATAGTGATATTAGTTGTTTATGGCTAGAGTTCCTCCACCGAAGCCGAAAGAATTTAGAAAAAAATACCCAACTAAAAAACGCTTAGTTGGGTAGTTAATGCCCTTCTTCGCTGAAGCTACGAAGGGCGAAGGTGGAGCTGCAGGGATTCGAACCCTGGTCCGGAAATGGAATGGTCAAGCTTTCTACACGTTTAGTTCAGCGTTAATTGTCGGGAAAATTCAGGCCGCAAAACCTGCCAAAAAATTCCTTAGCCCATTAAGTTCAATTAACCAACAAAGGCGGTTGGCAAAAAGGCTTTTCCTGATGATGCCCCTGATGCAAGCGCGGTTAAGCTAACACTTGCGAGACAATGGCATGATGCGTAATCTTCCTGATTAGGCAGCCATAGCGAAGTTATTTTCGCCAAATAAAAGTTTGAGCATTAGGTTTAAAGCGCCAACATCTCAATGCGCTACGTGCTTACCTGCCAGATGCTCACCCCGTCAATACCGGTCAGCCCCAGGTTGGTTTTATTTTTTTAAAGAACCATGCAAATATAACATTATAGGCTGCCTCTGCTACAATTATTGTTAAACCGTCAGTAAAAAGTATTTCATTTAACTCAATACTTATGACTTAGCTTACTTTGCATCCTTAAAAAAAGTAGTATTTTAGCCGCCATTTCAAATGTATATGATAAAAAGGTTTACATCGGTATTGTTGATGTCGTTCATCTCTACTTTGGGTTTTTCTCAAGTTACCACGCCAAGTTTAACGGAGCAAAATGCCAATGAAGAAAAAGGACAGTTTTCAGGAAATTTCCAATCTAACTTTCAAGGTTATGTTAAAGATAGCGCCATTGGTGCAAACACCACGCAGTACGAAAAAGAACTTTCATCGGCTGATGCTTGGTTGTTTTTAAATTACAAATACCGTGGGTTTAATTTTAGTTTGCGTTACGATGTGTTTAACAATACTCCTTTGTTTGATCCTTTCAGGGCCTACACACAATCGGGGGTTGGTTACTGGCAGGTGAGTAAGGATATTGAGAA
This sequence comes from Bacteroidota bacterium, assembly GCA_041302975.1. Taxonomy (GTDB): domain Bacteria; phylum Bacteroidota; class Bacteroidia; order UKL13-3; family UKL13-3; genus UBA6183. The sequence goes on along the minus strand of JBFYQC010000048.1, from coordinate 2,648 downwards.
ATTTAACATTACGGTTGGTAATTTTTACGATCAGTTTGGTTCGGGAATTATTTTCAGGGCTTATGAAGACCGTAACATTGGTATCGATTTTTCTGTAATGGGAGCACGCGTTATTTATAACCCAACCGAAAATACGCGCATTAAAGCATTTACTGGTCAGCAAAAGTTTTTATTTGACAGACGCACACCTGTTATTAAAGGGGTTAATATAGAGCATCGTTTAAATGTATCAGAAAATTTAGTTGCCGATTTAGGAGGTTCATTTGTTAATCGTACAATCGATCAGTCCACAATGAACACCATAGCATCTACCATAAATAGTTATGCAATTGAAGATCGATTTGATCCGAAATACAACGTGTTTGGTTATAATGCCTACACTACTTTAAGTTATAAAAAGTACAGGTTATATTTTGAGTACGCTAAAAAAACTCCGGAGGCATTAATGGGTTTAGATCAACGTATGTTTAAAGCATCAGGTGATGTGTATTATACTTCGTTGTCATACTCAACCAAAGGTGTGGGCATAAGTGGCCAATATAGACGAATTAATAATTTTCAGTTCCGTACTTCACCGTTAGAAACGAGTCCGCTACCTTCTTATGGTGCATTAATTAATTATTTGCCTGCATTAACACGTCAAAACACGTACCGATTATTGGCACGTTATAATGCAGTTATGCAAGAGTTGGGCGAAAATGCAGTTCAACTAGAAATGACTTTTAAGCCTAACAAAAAATGGCAAATAAACATTAACGGAGCAGCTACTACAACTTTACAAGGTATCGATTTTAGCAGAGGTGCAGATGTTTTGAAATGGGATACCACCACACGTTTGTTCCGTGAGTTTTATATTGATGTGGTGCGTAAAGTAAACAATAATTTAAAAGTAATGGGTGGTGTTCAAGTTATAGGTTACAACCAAACCACATTTGAGTTAAAAGCAGATGCACCATTTGTGCAAGCATTTACTCCATTTGGCGAAATTACTTACAAGCTTACAAAGCAACGTAGTATTAGAATTGAAGGTCAGTACTTAATGACTAAACAAGATTTAGGTAATCTTGCCAACTTATTGATTGAGTATAATGTTGCACCACATTGGAGTTTTTCGGTAAGTGATATGGTAAACACCAAATACGGAGCATTAAATAAGCCTGTTGCCGGAGAAAAGTTTAAACTGGTACATTATTACAATTTCTTTGCAGCATACACCTACAAAACTACCCGTATAACAGCGGCTTGGTTGAAACAAGTAGCGGGTGTAAACTGTACTGGTGGTGTTTGCAGGGTTGAGCCTGCGTTTAGCGGAGCACGTGTAACATTAACAACAAATTTTTAAATTTGAATTATGAAAAAATTGCGCATACTATTTAGTTTTGTTGTATTGTTAACATTCGTGGCTTGCGAAGAAGTTCCACCACTAATTAACTACGAAGAAAGTAAGTCGCTTAAAGATACTACATATATTGTAAGCACAGTTCCTGTTGCAGAGCCAAAAAACGTTTTGCTAGAAGATGTATCAGGTGTTAAATGTGTAAATTGTCCTGATGCGGCTGTTATTGCAAAAAGTATAATGGATGCTTTTCCGGGTCGTGCATTTACAACAGTTATGCATCCAAACTTAAATTCACTGTCAAGTTTTGTATCACCAATTACCAAAGCCGGACACGAAAGTCGTTTTGATTTTAGAACCAACGATGCCAAAGAAATATTGGAGTTATGTGGTATACCCGGTGCATTACCACGTGGTTTTATTAACAGACGTCAGTTTACTGATCAACCTTCTCGTTTTTTAGGAAGAACTGATTGGTATGTAAAATGCGAACAAGAAATACAAGGTACTACTCCTGTCAATATTGATGTAACATCTGAATTTAATGAAGCCAAACAAGAAGGTACTGCCAAACTTAAATTCACTTATACAGCTGCCGTTACTAAAAAGCAATATTTTTCTATTTTGTTGATTGAGGATAGCATCATTGATGTGCAGGAATACCAAGATCCGGTAACATTTGAAGTAAAATACAATAATGAGTACGTGCACATGCATGTGTTACGCGATGTGGTAACTTTTGCTCAAGGCGATGCTGTGGCAAAAGATACAGCAACCAGTTTTGTTCCAGGTCGCGTGTTCGAGAAAGAATATAAGTACACCATGAATGTGAGTGAAAATATTAAGGTTAATCCTAAACATGCTAAACTATTAGTGTTTGTGCATGAGGGTGTGCCTGATTTAAATATTCTTCAGGTTAAAGAAGTACACGTTAAAGAATAATGCGTTTAGCTGTTCTTATATTTTTTGGGTTTGGGTTGATGAGTATTATGTCATGCTCAAACCAAAACGATTTAGCCTATATCCAACGCGTGATGCAGCACAGGGCTGCTATTACTTATAAGTTTTTAGATCCCAAAACAACTCCGTTAACGCAGGGAAAATTGGACAAGTTTAAAGGGTTGCCTTATTATGAGGTAAATAAAAACTATTTGGTAGAAGCCACATTTAACTCAAGCGGTAATCAAACCATATTTGTCATGCCGCATACTTTAAACAGGGCATACGAGTATTTAGAAGCAGGTACTTTATCTTTTCAACTAAATGGTAAAAACCTGCAATTCATGAGTTATTTGCGCAAAGGCGAAATGGC
>JBFYQC010000047.1:0-9787 GCA_041302975.1 Bacteroidota bacterium | reverse complement strand
GAAACATCAATGCCACTAATCTGGCTGCAGCGGGTTTGGCTAACTCTGTTTATTTTCTGGTATCAATCATTGGTATTGGAACCTTGTCGGCAGTATCGCCAATTGTAGCTAAAGCAAAAGGCGCAGGACATACCAACGAAACAGCGTTATTGTTCAGGCAAAGTATTTGGGCTTCATTAGCATTAAGTCTTTTTATAATTATTGTTTTATCTATTCTAACAATAAACCTCGAGTGGTTCGGACAAAGTGATGAGGTTACAGTGCTCACTAAATCATACCTACATATTTTAAATGCAGGTACTATTTTTATGTTACTGTTTACAGGCATTAAACAATACAGTGACGGGTTGTCCATCACCAAACCTTCAGCAATTATTACTTTAATTGGTTTGGGGCTTAATGTGTTTTTAAATTGGGTATTAATTTACGGAAAGTTTGGCTTACCACGTTTAGAACTTGATGGTGCTGGTTACGCCACCTCGTTTACAAGAATGGTAATGGCACTGGCCATGTTAACTTATATTTTAAGAGGAAGCATTTATAAACCATGGCTTAAAATAAAAGAACAAATTGGTGGTTTAAGGTTGTTCAAAGATATTTTTCGTATTGGTCTTCCTTCAGGCATGCAATATTTTTTCGAAGTGGGTGCATTTGCATCGGCAGCTATTATGATTGGTTGGTTTAGCAAAGAACAACTTGCAGCGCATCAAATTGCCATTAATCTTGCTTCTGTTACTTATATGGTTGCAACAGGCCTTTCAGCAGGAGGGAGCATAGCTGTTGGAGATGCATGGGGACGTAGGAATAAAAAGGACCTTATCATGTCGGGTAAGGCAGCATTGGTGATGAGTGTATTGTTTATGGGAAGTACCGCATTGTTATTTGCAGTGTTTAACACCTTTTTTGTTGGTTTATATATTGATGATGTTTTAGTTGGTGGTATGGCCGCAAATTTGCTTTTAATTGCAGCGTTGTTTCAACTTAGTGATGGCGTGCAATGTGTAAGTCTTGGTATTTTACGTGGAATAAATGATACAAAAATGCCAACGGTTTTTACCGTGATAGCTTATTGGGTAGTTGGTATTCCGATTGGGTGGTTGTTGGCAAAATATTTCGATTTGGGATTATACGGTATTTGGTTTGGGTTGAGTTTAGGACTAACCTTTTCGGCTATTGTATTAAGTATCCGATTTATAAAAGAGTCGAACGAGTTTGATTTTGTGAAAGACGAGCAACAACACTTTAAAGAATTGATCAACTGACAATGAATTCAAACCTGAAAGTACATTTAGCCCTGTTTACAGTATCGTTAATTTATGGTGCTACATTTACTATTGCAAAACAGGTAATGCCAGCTTACGTTCAGCCTTTTGCTTTTATATTGATGCGTATTTCGGTAGCTGCCGTTTTAATATTTATTTTTCATTCCATATTCATCAAACGAAAAATTACGGATTGGCGCGATATGAAACAACTTTTTGTGAGTGCGCTGTTTGGTGTTGCATTTAACATGTTGCTTTTTTTCAAAGGACTCTCCATCACAACGCCAATTAATGGAGCCGTACTGATGATGAACACACCAATATTTGTGGTGGTATTTGCTGCTTTATATCTAAAGGAAAAAATCACCTCTCAAAAAGTGATAGGAATTTTAATTGCAGCACTTGGTGCGGTTTTATTGATGGGTGGTAGCAATTTTAACTTTAGTGGGCAAACTGTTTGGGGCGATGTGATGGTTACAGGTAATGCTATTATTTACGCTTTTTATTTGGTGTATGCCAAATCGCTCATGCAAAAATATCATCCACTAACGGTAACCATGTGGAGTTTTTTGTTCGGATGGTTAGTGGTTTTACCATTTGGTGCCAGTGAGTTTATGGATATTAATTTTAGCTCATTTACTCCTAAGGTATGGCTGTTTGTGGCGTTTGTAACCGTAGGTTCTACATTTTTAACATATGTGTTAAATGCCTATGCCTTGCGCAAAGCCAGTTCTTCTTTGGTTGGAAGCTACATCTACCTTCAACCGGTATTGGCTACTTTAATTGCCATTATATCGGGTAAGGATATGCTTACGTTTGAAAAATTGATTTATATATCGGTAATCTTTTGTGGGGTATTTTTGGTGAGTTGGAAAAAGCATCAGGTAGAACTCAACCCCAATAAATCATAAATAAAAATGCCCCCTAGTAAGCACTAGCGAGGCATTTTTGTGAGTTAATTATGGGTGATTGACTACCAATCTTCCTCATCAACTATAATAGGATCTTTCATGTGTTTGGTGAAATCTTCCATCAGTTTTTTGATGTCCATATCAGCATCACGCAATATTTTATCGTATGTTTTTACCGATTTTGGTGAGGTGTAGTAAAATTCAAAATAATTACGAATAGCATTACCATTGTTAGGTTTAATACCTTCGTGTACCAAATTACTTATTTGATATTTATACCTTCCTTCTTTAATCCAAACGGTTACCTTGAATTGATGTTTACCGATTGGTCTTTTGGTATACTTACTGTTGTAGTTGTATGCAGTAATTATCCCATTAATCACCAATTTCTGGTTTTTCTTGTCAATTTCAAACAAGGCTTTTTCGTTTTTACCAAAACGCGCTTGCGCCCATCTTTTGGCCCTCACGTACAAAGAATCTGAACCTGTTTCTTCTTGCTCAACTACACCTAAATAGGTAATTAAATTCGTTACCGAATCAATATTTAATACAATACGTTCAAATGGTTTAGCCACCACTGCATCACCGTCTTGTGCCGGTTCAATGGGGTTGCCATTTTCGTCATATTGTTGCTCTTCCTGTTGCGTGCTATCAGGATTCTCGGTTTCAAGCCCACCGCTGGTTTCTTCCGGGTTTTGTATTTGAGCAAAGCCCACAACACTCATCACACTAAATACAAATAATAGGATTACTTTTTTCATTCTCTGTCTGTTGCTATTTAACTCAGTTAAGTTGATGTTATCTGTTTGCCAAAAATAGAAAATCATTTTGTTTTTCAAACCCCAATGTAAACGATATTTTTGAAGCGCTGTTTACAAAACTAAACGCATTCAAATTTAGTTTAATATTTACAGCATAAAAATTATGCAGCAACACGTACATTCTATAGCAATAACTTGTGGTTTATTAGGCATTAAACACGTGGTAATCAGTCCCGGATCTCGTTCTGCACCATTAGCATTGGCCTTTGCACAACACAAAGTTTTTTTAATTCACACAGCAATTGATGAGCGTAGTGCTGCATATATGGCTATGGGCATGGCCCAACAAAAACAACGTCCTGTAGTGCTTATTTGTACTTCGGGCACTGCTGCAGTCAATTATTATCCTGCTGTAGCCGAGGCTTTTTATCAAAAAATACCACTTTTGGTGCTTACTGCCGATCGTCCTGAAGAGTTACTCGACCAGCAGGATGGTCAAATGATTAATCAGAAAAACTTATACGGACACCACGCTAGGGCCTTTTATCAGTTAAATTGTTATCCTCATGGGAGTGAGAATCACCGCGAAACAACAGTAATGGTAGCTGAAGCCATCGGTAAAACTACTTTCCCTGCCAAAGGTCCTGTTCATATTAATGTGCCATTAAAAGAGCCGCTCTATCCTCCAGTTGTATCATCTAAAGCGTTGCAAAAACTCGAAAAAAGCATTTTCAAATGGTTAAATCAGCATGTATACAAACCTATAGATGGCATTTCAGACAATGATTTTGTCCAACTTGAGCAAGCATGGATAAATGCATCCAAAAAAATGATTTTAATTGGTCAGGGTGCCATGCACGAAAAATGGATAACTCCACTTTTAAAATTAAGGGAGCAAGGCGATGTGGTAATTATTGCTGATGTGGTGAGCAATAAACATGCTATGGCTAATGTACATCATATTGATAAATTGATAAGTGCCTCAGATCCTGAAACCTTAAAAGAATTAGCCCCCGATTTGTTGATAAGCTTTGGTGGTCCGGTATTGTCTAAAAGTTTAAAAAATTGGTTAAAGCAACAAAATCCAATCTGGCATTTTCGTGTTCAACAAGAACCAGAACATGTGGATACATATGGTAATGTAACGCAGGTATTAAAAGCTGGTGTTAACGAAACTTTGCAACAAATTGCTGCTATTACTTGGAATAATAAGCTAAATAACTCTTTTGTTGATCTTTGGAAAAAGGTAGATAAAAAAATTACTTCAAAGTTAATAGCATTTGTTTCTAAGCCACATTGGAGTGAGTTACACATTACACATCAAATTTTAAAGCAAGTTCCTGATGGTGCAAATTTGCAATTATCAAATAGTAGCATAGTGCGTTACGTAAGTTGGTTGGGTAATTTAAATCCAAGTTGGGTAATAAACGGCAACCGAGGTACTAGTGGTATTGATGGTTGCACGAGTACTGCCATTGGTGCTGCAAAAGTAAATCTCAGGCCAACAGTTTTGCTTACAGGTGATTTGGCTTTTTTGTATGATAAAAATGCATTTTGGATGAACTCAATTCCTCAAAATTTACGTATAGTAGTTTTTAATAATGGTGGTGGTGGTATATTTACTTTAATTGATGGTCCAACCAAACACAAACAGTTTACACACTTGTTTACTACACCGCACCAACAGTTGGTAAAATCGGTTGCTGTTGATAATGGATTAGATTATTACTTTTGCGACTCATACAGTAAATTAAATAAAGTACTTGCTCACTTTTTTGAACCAACAAATGGTGCCGCATTGCTGGAATTGAAGTTTGACATGAATAAAAACGCTAAAATATTTGCAGACTTTAAAAAAATAAAACTATAAAAATAAATTTAACAACAACATGGAAACTAAATATGCTTGGCAAACCATTAAAGAATATCAAGAAATTAAATATTCTTTTTTTGAAGGTGTTGCTAAAATCAGTATTAATCGCCCAGAAAAACACAATGCCTTCACCCCATTAACTGTAAAGGAAATGAGCGAGGCCATGGAATTGGCTCGTCAGGATGAAAATGTTTATTGTGTGATCTTAACCGGTGAAGGTGGAAAAGCTTTTTGCAGCGGTGGTGATCAAAGTGTTCGTGGCCATGGTGGTTACGTAGGCGATGATGGCGTACCCCGTTTAAATGTGCTCGACTTACAAATGCAAATTCGCAGAATACCAAAACCGGTAATTGCCATGGTTGCAGGTTATGCTATTGGTGGCGGACATGTTTTGCATGTAATTTGCGATTTAACCATTGCTGCCGAAAATGCTAAGTTTGGCCAAACCGGACCTAAAGTTGGTAGTTTTGATGGTGGTTTTGGTGCAGGTTATTTGGCACGTTTAGTAGGGCAGAAAAAAGCTCGTGAGATTTGGTTTTTATGTGATCAGTACAATGCTCAAGAAGCACTTGATATGGGATTGGTAAATAAAGTTGTTCCGTTAGAAATGCTTGAGGATGCAACCTTGGATTGGTGTCGTAAAATCATGGAAAAAAGCCCAATTGCGTTGCGCATGTTAAAAAGTGCATTTAATGCCGAGTTAGACGGACAAGCTGGTATCCAAGAGTTGGCTGGTAACAGTACATTGTTATATTACCTGAGCGATGAAGCTAAAGAAGGCAAAAACTCTTTCTTGGAAAAACGTAAACCAGACTTTAAAAAGTTTCCTAAGTTCCCTTAGGTATCAGTTTTATTCTTAACAAAAAAATATACCCTTGTTGATAAAGATCAATAAGGGTATATTCTTATATCGGTTAATATTTATCCTCTTAATTGTTCAGGTAAAGAATTTAATATTCCGTCCCAAAGTTCGATTCGTGCTTGCATACTTTTTTTAACCCAAAGTTCAGCTTCGGCAATTTTAGATGCATCGTTTTTACAAAGCTCTTCTGTCATCGCCAATGCAAGATGGCTATGGTGATCTCCATCAACTTCTATGTGCCTTTCTAAATAGTATTTAAAGGTGCTTAATTGGCCGTTACTTTTTTGGTTAAGGTCATTAACTAAACCAATAAACATGGAAGGGATTAAGTCTTCTCGGCCAAATGTAAATACTGCTGCTATTACATGTGGTTTTTGTGTTGCAATTACATCAAAGGTTGTTCTTACAAATTGCCTTACAGCTGTTATTTTTATTTCGTCAATAGCCTTGTCAATAGGGGTTCCACTTTTTAATGTGTCAACAAAACCTTCAATAATTTTTGTATTAGCACCTGCTTGTTGCATGCTTTTCAAATACAATTCATAATGACTGATCCGCACTCCAAATTCATCTACATCACTCTCTTCTCCAACAACAATTTCGTTGATTAAATATCTTGTTGATGCACTACCAATAGGATACCAAGGTACATTTACATTAGTTAAATGTATTTGTAATCCTTTTAGTAAACTCATAAAATCCCAAACTGCAAATACATGATGTTCCATAAACATCTTAATATCGTCAGGATGATGAACACGCTGGTATAGGGGGTGATGAATAAGTTTATCTTTTAATGCTGTGGTATTGTTTTGAATTAACGTTGTTCCTTTATTCATATTTTGGTTAATCAAACCTTAATAATTATCCTTTAAATGTTGCAGTACGTTTTTCTAAAAATGCTTGGGTGCCTTCTTTAAAATCTTCAGTACCAAAGAAGTTTCCAAATTCATTTATCTCAACATTATTACCATCCATTTTTTTATCGAAATGCGCATTTACACAACGAACAACAGATGCAATTGCTAATGGTGCTTTGGTTTTTACTTTGTTTAAAATTTCTTCACATTTAGCCATTAATTGGTCTTGCGGTACCACATGGTTTACAAGGCCAATTCGATGTGCTTCTGTTGCATTAATCACATCACCGGTAATCAGTAATTCAAGTGCACGACCACGACCTACCAATTGTGCCAAACGTTGTGTGCCTGCATAACCGGGTACCAAACCTAAGTTAACCTCTGGCTGTCCAAATTTGGCATTTTCGGCAGCAATCCTCAGGTGGCAAGACATGGCCAATTCGCAACCACCGCCTAATGCAAAACCATTAACGGCTGCAATAACTGGTTTAGGGCATTTTTCAATAGCGTTTAATACACCGTGTCCGTCAGCACTCATTCGTGTACCTTCTTCCACGTTAAAGTTGGCAAATTCTGCAATATCAGCACCTGCCGCAAATGCTTTTGCACCTGCACCGGTAAGTATTACACCTTGTACTTCTTTGTTTTCGTATATGGCTATTATAGCTTCTTTAATATCTTTAAGCGTTTGTATGTTTAAAGCGTTTAGCTTACTTTCTCTGTTTATGGTTAGGTATAAAATACCGTTTTCTATGCGAGTTGTAATGTTATCACTCATTGCTGTTGTACTCATTTAAGGTATAAATATTTTATTGTTAAAATTGTCTGTTTTGGGCAACCCAGGTTTTTATGTAATCAGAAATTTCGTGGGTATGTGCACCGGGTGCAAATAATTTACCAACTCCAAGTTTCGACAATTCAATCATATCTTCATTAGGTATAATGCCACCACCGGTAACCAATACATCATTTAGGCCTTCTTTTTTCAGTAGTTCCATAATTCGTGGAAAAACCGTGTTGTGTGCGCCCGATAGAATGCTTACTCCTATTACATCAACATCTTCTTGCAATGCGGCTTGTACAACCATTTCTGGTGTTTGGCGAAGACCGGTATAAATAACTTCCATGCCTGCATCACGCAAAGCGGTGGCAATTACTTTGGCTCCTCTGTCGTGTCCATCAAGACCAACTTTGGCAACTAAAACGCGTATGGGTCTGTTCATTTAATTAATAGTATTAGATGTTAATTTTTTTAACCTTATGGTATGGTTACCTTTTAATTCTTTATTTACGTAACGTACAAAATTTGGATCGTGCATCTCGTATACAAACACCGAGTCGTTGTTGTTAATTAACCGCAAAAACTTACGTTTAAAAAACTTCTTCAAATCAGTATTCTTTTGTTCATCAATAGCAGGGTATATATTTATTCCTTTCCTGTTGGCTATGTATACCATGCAATTCCAATAATCAGGGTCTTCGTTGTCTTTGGTTGATAATACATAATATTTGTTTTGTACTAACGAAAGCACCTGATTGCTATTCAATGGTTTTATTTCTGTTTTGCTGCTGTCTTTTATCACTACATCTGTTTTGTTTATGGTATAAAAAACAGTATCGGTTCCGGTAGTTTTTTTACCGGTTATGTTTGATGGCAAAATTAAATAGTATACTCCTGTCATATGGCCCGGAAACTCCTGTTGAGCCTGGCCTGGATACCTATCAAACTTGCCCATTGTGCAAGCAGATAAGGTTAAAATACACAGAATAGCTAACGCGTTTTTCAAAGCTTATTGTATTATTTTGTGATGGCGCTTAATGCATGCTGTAAACGAACAAGTGTTACGTCTTTACCAAATAATTGTGCCATTTCAAAAATGGGTGGTCCGCCTGCGACACCGCTTAAACAAACACGTAATAATTGTAAAAACTCTTTGTTGCTAACTCCGTTTTTTGATAATGCCTCGTTGTAATTTGCTTCAAATGATGTTGCATCAAATGTTTCATTACCCCTAACCAATTGAATTAAATCTTGCAGTACCAATGGACTTTTATCATTCCAACGCTTAGTAATTACTGTTTCATCGTAGGTTATTGGCGCAACAAAAAAGTAGCTTCCAATTTCCCACAATTCTTTAATAAAACTGATTTTTTCCTTTATCAAACCACATACTTTGGTTATGTATTCATCACTAAAGTTTAGGTTGTGTGCTGTTACATCTTTTTTAAGCGACTCAGCTAAAACTGCATCAGGTGTATGGCGAACATATTGTTGGTTAAACCACTTGGCTTTGTTTTGGTCAAACTTTGCCCCCGATTTACTTACACGGTCCAATGTAAATGCTTCAACCAATTCTTCGCGACTGAAAATTTCTTGTGTGGTACCGGGATTCCAGCCTAAAAATGCCAATAAGTTCATCACGGCTTCGGGCAAATATCCACTTTCGCGGTAGCCGCTACTTACTTCACCTGTTGCCGGATCTTTCCACTCTAAAGGAAACACAGGGAAACCCAATCTGTCTCCATCACGTTTACTTAATTTACCATTACCTTCAGGTTTTAACAACAAAGGTAAATGTGCAAATTTTGGCATCACATCTTCCCAGCCTAAGTAGCGGTATAACAATACGTGAAGTGGGGCAGAAGGTAACCATTCTTCACCACGAATAACATGAGAGATGTTCATCAAATAATCATCAACCACATTGGCTAAATGGTAAGTTGGCATCCCATCACTTTTAAACAATACTTTATCGTCCATTTGAGCCGTGTTGATATTTACCCAACCTCTAATCTCATCATGAAACTTCACATCTTCTTTTTTTGGTAATTTAATACGCACCACATATGGGTCGCCTGCATCTAGCCTGCGTTTTACTTCATCTTCAGGTAACGTAAGTGAGTTTTTCATGGCCATACGTGTAATAGCATCATACTTACTATCTACATTACTGGCTTTTAAACGCTCACGCATGGCGTCTAATTCTTCAGCAGTATCAAAGGCATAGTAGGCATAACCTGCATCAATAAGCTGCATCACATATTGGCGGTACATGGGTTTACGCTCGCTTTGGCGGTAAGGTGCATGAGGGCCATCACCAAAACCAATTCCTTCATCGGCAACAATACCAACCCACTTTAAAGCTTCAATAATATAATCTTCGGCACCCGGCACATAACGAGTTTGGTCGGTGTCTTCAATACGAATTAAAAAATCACCGCCATGTTTTTTGGCGAATAAATAATTGTACAAGGCAG
>JBFYQC010000046.1:0-15485 GCA_041302975.1 Bacteroidota bacterium | reverse complement strand
AATACTAAATAAAATAAAAACAGTAAGTTACGTTTACTTAAAATCATTTTTCCAAATGTAAGCGGAAAATGTATAAAATTGCAAAAGATTAAACATGAACAACATTGCTTAATCAAGTTAGTCAACAATTCGAAAAATAATAATATTATGATATTAAAAGGTAAAAAAGGCATCATATTCGGTGCATTAAACGATAAGTCAATTGCTTGGCAAGTGGCATTAAAAGCGCACGAACAAGGTGCTGAGTTTGTATTAACCAACGCTCCAATTGCAATGCGTATGGGCGAAATTAATAACCTTGCAGCAGCTTGTGGTAATGCTCAAATTATTCCTTGTGATGTTTCTAAAAACGAAGACATGGACAATTTGATTGAAAAATCTATGGAGATTTTAGGCGGTCAAATCGATTTCGTGCTGCACTCTGTGGGTATGAGTTTAAACATACGCAAAGGAAGAGATTATGCTGATGTAGATTATAAGTTTATGCATGATACACTTGATATTTCATCAATATCATTCCACCGTTTAATGCAAACATTATGGAAAAAAGATGCTATGAAAGAGTGGGGGTCAATTGTTGCATTGACATATATTGGCGCACAACGCGTGTTTCCTGATTACCATGAAATGGGTGATGCGAAATCTTTATTAGAAAGTTATGCCCGTGGTTTTGGGTACCGTTTTGGTAAAGAGAAAAAAGTACGTGTTAATACCATTTCGCAAAGTCCTACAAAAACAACCGCAGGCAGTGGTGTTAAGGGTTTTGGCGATTTCTTTGATTACGCAGATGCTTTATCACCTTTAGGTAATGCTAATGCAGAAGCTTGTGCAGAGTATTGCTTGAGTCTATTTAGTGATTTTACTCGTATGGTTACAATGCAAAATCTTTTTCACGATGGAGGCTTTAGTAACACAGGATTTAGTTACGATGTATTTAAATTAATTGAAAACAAGAGTTCGGGTGGAGCAGAATAAGTTCAAATATATTTTATAAAAAAGAGGCTGTTTTTGAAGACAGCCTCTTTTTTTACGCGTTTTATTTTTCTTGCACTTCGTACATGTCTAATCGCCTGTCTTTCCAGTTAAGCACAGTGCCTGTATTGCGCGCTCGCTCAATAGCAGCCAAATCTAAATCGGCAATTACTACTGTTTCAATATTGGTGCTGCACTCGCCTGCAATCGCATCCGGTGGAAATGCAAAATCACTTGGTGTATAAATACCCGATTGTGCGTAGTTAATATCCATATTATCTACTGATGGAATGTTACCAATGGTGCCTGCTGTGGCCACAAAAATTTGATTCTCTACTGCACGACTTTGGGCACAAATTTTAACACGCAAATGACCATGTTTTTCATCAGTGCTAAATGGTACAAATAAAATTTTAGCACCTTTTTGGCAAGCTATACGGGTCATTTCTGGAAACTCCACATCGTAACAAACATTAATTGCCACTTTGCCACAATCAGTATTAAATACTTTTATCTCATTGCCTGGTTTCACACCCCACCATTTGGCCTCGTTGCTCGTAATATGTATTTTGTATTGTTTTTCGTAAGTACCATCGCGTTTAAACAAGTAACTAATGTTATATAAATTATCGTTTTCAACTTGTAAGTGTGTACCTGCTATAATGTTAATGTTATACTCCATACTTAATCGCGAAAACAAATTAATGTAATCTTCTGTGTACTCATCAAGCTTTCGAATACTGTCTTCGGGACTCATGCTTTTGTACTCATGCAACGATAAAAGTTGGGTAGTAAATAGCTCTGGAAATAATGCAAAATCACTTTTGTAATTACTGGCCACATCTGTAAAATACTCGCATTGTTGTGCAAACTCTTTAAATGATTTAATCTTACGCAACTCATATTGTATAGCACAAACGCGTACCTTTTTCATTAATACGCTTCGCTCTTTGGTTTCTGGGATATAATCTAAGTTAATCCATTCTAACAACGTTGCATAACCTTCACTTTCGTGGTCGTCTGGCAAATAATCTTTGATTAAGCGTTGAATGGTAAAGCCTTGCGATAATTGAAAGGTAAGCACAGGGTCTTTGATTTTTTTCTCGATTACGCGTTTAACATAAGCACGAATACCGAATTTAGCTGAGTGCTTGTAAAAATTAGGTAAACGCCCGCCAATAAAAATCGATTTTAAGTTTTTATCAACGCACAATTGCCTGCGCATGTCATACAAACGTCTACCAATTTTTAACCCTTGGTATTCTGGGTGCACCATTACTTCTATACCATAAAGAGTATCACCCTCTTCATCGTGGTTTGTGATGTACCCATTATCACATATTTCTTTCCAAGTGTGGTCATCATCATATTCATCCCAGCTTACAATAAGACTTGCTGCAGAGCCCACAATTTTCCCTTCGTACTCAATAACTTGCATACCCTCGGCAAATATTTTGTACTGACTTTCCAACATATCTAGTTTCCAAGGTTCTGAGTCGGGGAAACAAATTTTAGATAGTTTTATGATATCTTCAAAATCGCTGCGTTCGGCAGCACGTTCAATTAATTTGGGCTTACGTGGTGAACGAATTTTCATTGCTTAACTTTTTTATATGGGTTTATTTAGGTGCATATTGCAACAAAACGTGCCACAAGTTTAAGCTATAATTTGTATACTTTGTTAGGGTAAAGTTGTGTAAGTAATTTCTTAGTAGTTATTTCACGGCTTCAAAAATTATTAAATACATTATTACATGAGTTTACAACACACCATAGAACAAGCCTGGGAAAACAGAGAATTATTAAAGGAAGCAGCCACACAAAATGCCATTCGCGAGGTAATAGAAATGTTGGACAAAGGAAAGTTGCGTACAGCCGAACCTATTGATGGTGGCTGGCAAGTAAACGATTGGGTGAAAAAAGCAGTAATTATGTATTTCCCAATCCAGCAAATGGAAACTATTGAGGTTGGCCCGTTTGAGTTTCATGATAAAATGAAGTTAAAAACCAATTATGCCGAGCAAGGTGTGCGTGTTGTTCCGCATGCAGTTGCGCGTTATGGTGCGTTTTTACAAAAAGGGGTTATTATGATGCCAAGCTATGTAAACATTGGTGCTTATGTTGATGAAGGAACTATGGTTGATACATGGGCCACGGTTGGCAGCTGCGCACAAATCGGTAAGCACGTACATTTAAGTGGTGGTGTTGGCATTGGCGGTGTGTTAGAGCCAGTGCAAGCAGCGCCTGTTATTATTGAAGATAATTGTTTTATAGGTTCTCGTTGTATAGTGGTTGAAGGGGTTAGGGTTGAAAAAGAAGCCGTACTTGGTGCAGGCGTTACCTTAACCATGAGCACTAAAATTATTGATGTAACTGGCGATACCCCTATTGAATATAAAGGCCTTGTACCTGCACGTAGCGTGGTTATTCCTGGAAGTTATACTAAGAAATTCCCAGCTGGAGAGTACCAAGTGCCATGTGCTATTATTATTGGAAAACGTAAAGAATCGACAGATAAAAAGACTTCATTAAACGATGCTTTACGCGACCATA
The DNA here is from genome assembly GCA_041302975.1 of Bacteroidota bacterium. Lineage (GTDB taxonomy): Bacteria > Bacteroidota > Bacteroidia > UKL13-3 > UKL13-3 > UBA6183. The sequence continues at coordinate 11,960 of JBFYQC010000046.1, read as the reverse complement.
GTGTGGCGGTATAATCAGATGTTTGATGTTGTAGATAAACAATAACATTGAACAATAAACAACGAACAAAAAACCAAAACGAATTTGGCAACATCTAACCACCAACCACCAATCTCCAGCCTCAAGATAGCATTTGATGCTAAACGGGCTTTTAATAATCATACCGGATTAGGAAACTACTCTCGGTTTGTTATTAAAGGTATGCTTGATGCTTATCCTCAGCATGTGTTTTATTTGTTTACACCATCAGTTAAGGCTGAGTATGCGAGTTTGGTTGATGGATATGCCAATGTCCATATTATATCACCCCAAAACATTTTAAGTAAAACCTTTAAAGCGTTGTGGCGCACGTTTGGTGTAAAGGGTATGCTTAACAAAATTGGGGTTGATGTTTACCATGGTTTAAGTAATGAGTTACCTGCCAATATAAAAAGTTTCAAAGGGAAATCGGTGGTTACCATTCACGATTTAATTTTTTTACGCTACCCACAGTATTACAAGCCAATTGATAGGCGTATTTACAAACGCAAGTTTTTACATGCTTGTGTTGATGCTGATGTGGTGGTTGCTGCCAGTGCGCAAACAGCTTCAGATATTCAATCGTTTTTAGGAATTGATGCGCAAAAAATACAAGTGGTTTATCAAAATTGTGACGAACAATTTAACCAGCAATTAACCAATCAAGAGTTAGACAAGGTGCGTTTAAGATATAGATTATCATCACCTTATTTTATATGTATTGGTACCCTTGAGCCGCGCAAAAAACAACTATTGGTCTTGCAAGCATTTCATCAAGCGAATACAAATGCTAATCTGGTGTTTGTAGGCAAACAAACGGAGTATGCCCAGCAACTTCATCAATACATCAACCAAAATAATCTAACCGATAGGGTTCACTTTATTGAGGGTGCCGCTTTCGAAGATTTTCCTGCATTGTATCAAAATGCGCAAATGGCTATTTATGCCAGTGAGTTTGAAGGTTTTGGGATTCCGGTTTTGGAGGCTATGCGCAGTGGTGTAAATGTAGCAGTTGCCAATACCTCAAGCTTAACAGAAGTTGGGGGTGATGCGGTGTTATATTTTGAGACCTGCGATGAGTTGTCTAAAATCTTTAAAAACGCTCATCAAACATCAATTAACCAGGGGAAGGTGCAAAATCAGTTGGCCAAGTTTTCGCCAAAACCCTTGTTGGATCAGCTCATGGCTATTTATAAATAGCTTTTTCATAGTTAGGTTGTCTATTCTTTTCTGCTATGTTTATATCCACGCATAGGTGTGAGTATTATGGTTGTTGGGTACTGCAGTTAATTAGTACATTTGTGTTAATAAATTTAAATAACTGTGAGCGCCAACGAACCCAAAATCAAGAAAAAACGTAAGGTATCTTACTTGCCATCAATTATTAGTATTGCTATGGTGCTTTTTATGTTAGGCTTGTTTGGGATTATTTTAATAAACGGAAATAAGCTGCAACAATATCTAAAAGAGAACTTTCAGCTTACGGTGTTTTTTAAAGACGAAGTTCCTGAGGCAGATATTCAACGCATTATGGCTGCCATGCAGCAGCAAGAATATACCAAACGTGCCGTTTATGTGAGCAAAGAGCAAGCGGCACAGCAGTTCTCTCGCGAAATTGGTCAGGATTTTGTTGGCTTTTTAGGCTTTAATCCGCTTTTGCCAAGTATAGAGTTATTCTTAAAATCTTCATACACCTCTTCTAATCAATTAAAAACAGTTGACATAGAATTACGCAGGAATCCGGAAGTTCAGGAGGTTGTTTATCAGCAAAATATACTTGACGAAATTAACAAAAACGTTGGAACAATAGGTACTGTGCTTATTACCTTAAGCATCATCTTTTTAATCATATCTATTACACTAATTAATAATACCATTCGTTTAAACCTATACGCTCGCAGGTTTATTATTAAAAGTATGCAAATGGTGGGAGCAACGCATTGGTTTATTATTAAGCCATTTATGGTTAAAAGTATTCTACATGGATTGTATGGTGGTATTATTGCTTCTTTATTATTATTGGGTGTTTTATACGCTTTACCTAATTGGATTGGTGGTATTGAAGCACTTTACGACAATACACAGTTTGCAATCTTGTTTGTAGTTGTTATACTTGTAGGCATAATAATAAGTATGATTAGTAGTGCAATAAGTACCAATCATTACTTAAAATTAAAAATTGACGATTTATACTAAACAGATTATCATGCAAAAAGCAACATTAAAGAAACCAATAGAAAAGCCTCATTTACCTAAGGCCGAAGAACATTTTATTTTCGGAAAACAAAACTACTTATTAATGATTTTAGGTGTAGTTTTTATAGCCATAGGTTTTACATTAATGTCTGGTACTGAAGATATTTTTAGTACTACCAAACTTACTGTAGCGCCTATTTTGGTGATGATTGGCTTTGTGATTGAGATTTTTGCCATTATGCGCAAAAGCTAATTCTTGTAAAAACGTATGGGTATTTTTGAAGCAGTGGTTTTAGCCATTGTTGAAGGATTAACTGAGTTTCTTCCTGTATCATCTACTGGCCACATGGTGTTGGCTTCTTCTGCTATGGGTATTGCCAATAGCGATTTTGTTAAAATGTTTACCGTTGCGATCCAGTTTGGTGCCATCTTAAGTGTGGTGGTTTTGTATTGGAAACGTTTTTTTCAGTCGATTGATTTCTATTTTAAATTAGGAGTGGCTTTTATACCGGCAGCTATCATTGGTTTTTTAATGAATGATTATATTGATGCCATGCTTGAAAACGCATTGGTGGTTGCTATTACTTTGCTTTTAGGCGGAATTGTTTTACTTTTTATAGATAAATGGTTTGCCAAAACAGAAACAGCCGGAGCAACAGATGTTGAATACAAAAATGCACTCGTTATTGGCTTGTTTCAAGTTATTGCCATGATACCCGGAGTATCAAGATCGGCTGCAACCATTATTGGTGGTTTAACACAAAAATTAACACGTACTGCTGCTGCCGAGTTTTCTTTTTTTTTAGCCGTACCTACCATGTTTGCGGCCACTGCTTACAAAATGTTAAAGTACCACAACCAAGTGGGTTTTAATAGTAGTGATGTAAGTATATTGCTGATAGGAAATGTAGTGGCATTTATCGTTGCCATCATTGCCATCAAAGCATTTATTGGCTTTTTAACCAAATACGGTTTTAAGTTATTTGGTTGGTATCGCATTATTGTTGGTGCTGCCATTTTAGTTTTATACGCAATGGGTTACGAGTTGCAAATATTATAACCTGAATGGCAAATCCTATTTCTATAAATGTAGAGCAAGGTTGTGTGTTGTTGGTTAACAAACCACTTACTTGGACAAGCTTTGATGTGGTAAATAAATTGCGCTATAATTTATTGCGCAGCCTGCACAAGTTTAAAGAAATTAAAGAAGGCGAGAAGAGAAGATTAAAAGTGGGTCATGCCGGAACGTTAGATCCTTTAGCAACCGGATTATTGATTGTTTGTATTGGTAAAGAAACCAAAAATATAGATCAATACATGGCCACCGAAAAAGAATACACCGGTAGCTTTTATCTTGGTGCTACGCGTCCATCTTACGATAACGAAACAGAAGTAGATCAAACGTACACGATTGATCACATTACAACCGAACTGATACATCAAACCACCCAACAATTTTTGGGTGATATCATGCAACTACCACCTATTTACAGTGCGATAAAAAAAGATGGTGTTCGTTTATATGAAAGCGCTCGTGCTGGAATTGATGTTGAACTTACACCACGAGCAATTACCATAAAGGAATTTGAAATTACCCAAATAGATATGCCTATTGTCGAGTTTAGGGTGGTGTGTAGCAAAGGTACTTACATACGCTCATTGGCTAACGATTTTGGTAAGGCTTTAAAAAGTGGAGCATACTTAAATAGTTTATGTCGAACCCGTAGTGGCGATTTTTTATTGGGTGATGCATTTAGTATTGAAGAAGTATTGACACTAATTGAGAATCAACCCGATTTGCAATAAGCATCTACTTCTTAAAATTTATTACATTTGCGTCATCACGCATGAAAGTATACCGCAGTTTAGACGAGTTACCTATAATTAAAAATGCCATTGTTACCCAAGGAACATTTGATGGGGTGCATGCTGCGCACAAAGTTATTTTAAATAGACTAAAGCAAATTGCTAAAGAGAAAAATGGTGAAACGGTTGTAATGACTTTTGATCCTCATCCACGCATGGTGCTTTTTCCTGACGATCATGGATTGAAGTTGTTACATACTTTAGATGAAAAAATTGTAGCATTAGAAAATGAAGGTATAGATCATTTGATCATCATTCCATTTACCAAAGAATTTTCACGCTTAACATCCATGCAATTTATTCGCGATATTATGGTGAATAAAATTGAGACTAAAGTTCTCGTGATTGGCTATAATCATAGGTTTGGTAAAAATAGAGAAGGTTCGTTTGAGCACTTAAAAGAATACAGCAATTTATACGGGTTTGATGTAGAAGAAATTCCGGAGCAGGATATTGATGAAATATCCGTTAGCTCAACACGCATTCGAAAAGCATTAGAAGAAGGGGATGTGAAACAAGCCGCTAAATATTTAGGCCGAGACTATATTGTATCAGGTACTGTTGTAAAAGGAAAACAACTGGGCAGAACCATTGGATTTCCTACAGCCAACATTAAAGTTGGGGACATTAATAAACAAATTCCGGCTGATGGTGTTTATGCCGTGAAAGTTTTTATCAACAACCGTACAATTTTGGGTATGCTTAATTGCGGAGTGCGCCCAACTGTTGATGGACTCACGCATGCCGTTGAAGTTCATTTGTTTGATTTTAATGAAGATTTGTACAACACAACTTTAAGTGTTGCATTTGTTGATAAACTGCGCAACGAAATCAAGTTCGAAAACCTACAAGCACTCACAAATCAACTCGAAAAAGATAAATTGCATGCGTTAGCAATTTTTAGCACAACGCATAATGACAATTAAGTTTCCGTATAGTTATATATTTTTATTTTTTATCCTTACATCAGTTACTTGCCCATTGTGGGCGCAAGTTCCTGTTGATGTCCCTATTGTCCCTATTCCTTTAAAAAATAGTGCACAAATAGACTCTGCTGCCATTTTACAAGCCAAGTACGATAGCCTAGTAAAACACATGGAAGCACTTTATCATCTTGATTCAACTTTTGATGATGAACCTATTATTAGTGATACATCCATAACAACTACAATTGATACAACTGCAAGTGTCGCCATATCAACTCAGGTTATGGTTGAATCAAAGCCTGAAATCATTACAAGTTCAAATACAATTGGTACAACAATTAATATTAATGCTCAACCCACAATAGTTACTAAAAGCGGAATTGAAAATATTCCAGTTGTTCCCGCATCAACCCAGACTATAAATAATACTGCACAAGACACACCAAGGCAAAAAGTAATAACCCCCAAGTCTAAATTAGAACCAAAACCCGATAGTTTACTTTTAGAAGAGGAGTTTGACACTGAAGAACTTTTAGTAGATACAATTGGCGCTGATTCCATGACAGATATGAGTGATGGGGATGAAGCAGATAGTGAAGGAGAGGCAGAAGGTGAGTTTGATAATTTGTTTACCGGTTACAGTGATGTTACTTATTGGGACATGCTGCGCGATCCTAATTTTAAATTTGATCCTGCAATGATACCTGCTAATGCGCATTATCCTTTTGATTGGGATACCGTTGTGATTAATCCTTATAAAGTTTCGTTGCGTGAAATGAATGATACCATTTTATTGAAATTACGCGACAGCATGGATTGTTCTTTTCACCCCCCAGCAATAGGCGATGTAACCTCAGGTTTTGGTTATAGAAGATGGGGTAAACGTCCTAAATTTCATTATGGGATTGATGTGCGTATGGAGGTTGGCGATCCTGTGTATTCTATTTTTGATGGAGTAGTTCGTGTAGCTAAGCGTAGTAGTGATTATGGTTATGTTGTAGTTGTTCGGCACTACAATGGTTTAGAAACTTTGTATGCACATTTTGATCAATTGCTTGCTTATCCGGGTAAGCCTGTGCGCAGTGGCGAAATCATTGGACTTTCGGGTAATACAGGACGAAGTACAGGTCCGCATTTACATTTTGAAGTACGTTTTAAAGGCGAAAAAATAGACCCAAGTAAGGTTATCTATTTCCCATCGGGTTCCTTGTTGAGTGATACTTTGCAGATAGATAAACAATGCTTTACGCACGTTAAACTATACAAAGAGCAACAAACTAAACTTCGCTCACGTTATTATGTGGTTAAACGTGGTGATACATTAGGGAAGATTGCCTACAAAAACGGAGTATCTGTTAAACAGATTGCTCGCTTAAATAAAATATCAACCAAAACAAAACTTAAAGCAGGACGTAGGTTACGTATCCGTTAGTTTTGAACATAAACATTATTACATGTTAGCTAATATTTTACTCTCTGCAACACATCAAGCACCTGCTGCGTGGCTAGTAATTCCGTTTGCAAGTTTGTTGCTATTAATAGCAATTGGTCCATTATTTTTTGCGCACTTTTGGCACAAATATTATAAAGCTATTGCTGTAATAATTGGTGCGTTGGTTGGCGGTTATTATTTAATCGTTAAACAGCAACCCATTATAGTAGCCGAAACTTTTGCGGAGTATGCATCCTTTATCTGTTTGCTTTTTGCCTTGTATGTTGCAGCTGGTGGTATTTATGTTTTTGCCGATTTTGAATCGAAGGCTAAAGTGAACATTGTTTTTTTATTAACAGGAGCAATACTCACCAATTTTATTGGAACAACAGGAGCTTCGGTATTATTAATACGCCCATTTATGCGTGTTAACCGTTATCGTCTAAAACCATATCACATTGTATTTTTTATATTCTTCGTATCTAATTTAGGTGGTTTGTTATCACCAATTGGCGACCCTCCATTGTTTATGGGTTTTTTAAAAGGTGTACCTTTTTTCTGGACATTACAACATCTTGTTTCACCTTGGTTGGTTGCCATGGTTTTGTTAAGTGTGATTTTTTACTTCTTCGAGAAACGCAATACACAGTTAGATGATGTAGACGTGAGTGCTCATTTTACCAATAAAATTATTATAAACGGTAAGCAAAACTTTATTTGGTTAGCATTAATTATTGGTTCTGTTTTTATTGATCCCAATGTAATTGATGGTATTCCGTTTATTGATATGCACGGGAAAAAGGTGTCGTTTATTCGTGAAATCATTCAATTGGTAATAGCATTTGTAGCCTACAAAAAAGCTAACAAACATGCTTTACAAAGTAACGAGTTCGATTTTGAGCCCATTAAAGAAGTTGCCTTTTTATTCTTCGGTATATTTTTGGCCATGATTCCTGCATTACAATTATTAGAAAGTGCAGGAAGCAGTATTGCAGAGCCTTTATCACATTCAGTTATTTATTGGGCCGCAGGATTTTTTAGTAGTGTATTGGATAATGCGCCAACTTATGTAAACTTCCTAGCCTTATCGCTTAGTATGTTTGGTTTAAGTGTAAATAACATTAATGACATTCATACGTTTATAGCAAGCAATAAGGTAATTTATCTTGAAGCCATTTCGGTGGGATCTGTATTTTTTGGTGCCCTTACCTACATTGGTAACGGACCCAACTTTATGGTTAAAGCCATAGCCGAACAACAGGGGGTAAAAATGCCCGGATTTTTTCAATACATAGCAAAATACAGTATTCCAATTTTGCTTCCGGTTTTGTTGGTGGTCTGGTTATTGTTTTTTAGGTAATAAAAGATTTAATCGCTTTATAATAATGGTTTAAATGCCCTAAAATTTACAGTAAATTAGTTTTAGGGTTTGCGCATTATTACTTATTTTGCCACATACAAAAGGCTTTTATTTTAGTAAATGAAATTTATAAAAACATTTGGAGTACACATTATTACAATTGTTGTAGTACTATTTATAATATTCACGGTAGTATCATTATTTTTAAAAAGCTACACCCGTCATGGCGAGTCGTTAACAGTGCCTGATATTAGGGGATTAAAAATTGAAGATGCGATACATGTATTGGAGCAGAAGAAGCTGCGCTACATCATTAGCGATTCGCTTTATTTTGATGATAAACCTAAACTAAGTATTTTAGAACAAAACCCTGCTCCGCAAAGTAAAGTTAAAGAGGGGCGTTTTGTATACATTACCATTAACAGCAACAAGGCTCCACAAGTTAATTTACCAAATTTGTTAGATGTTTCCTTGCGCCAAGCCGAAGCCATGTTGGCCAGTACCGGACTTAAAGTAGGTAAGTTTATTTACAAACCAGATATTGCTAAAGATGTGGTGCTTGATGTACAATACTTGGGTGCCAGTTTACAACCTGGTGTAAAAATCGGAAAAGGCACAGCGGTAGACTTGGTTTTGGGTGATGGTTTAGGTGGTGAAAGTATAGATATGCCGGATTTAACAGGTTTAACCCTTGAAGAGGCCAATAATTTATTACAAAGTTCTTCGTTAACATTAGGTTCGGTGGTTTACATGGGTAGCATCAGCGATTCTGCTTCGGCAAAAGTTGTTCGACAAAATCCGCCTTTTTCGGAAGGAGCAACCATCAATGGAGGTCAACCAATTGATTTATTTATTAGGCAATAATGAAGAAACTATTTACCTTATTATCGGCTGCGTTAACAAGCATAACTGTATTTGCCCAATATGAAACCCGTTTGCCTTTAAATGGTAATGTGCAGTTACAAAATTTATCGGGTAATCAAACCAAAGGTATTTTAGCTAAAACCCAAGCGCTGTTTCCCAAACAATTTCCAATAGTAGAACATTTTACTAAAACCATACCTGATACACTGTTTTGGGAAGCAAGTAATGTTGCCATAACTAACAATACAGCTTTAATTAATGCCCAAAACAAACTAGGAACAACATATAGTAATGGCGATGGTACTTTTGGTATTGCTGATGAACTTATATCAAACAGCATAAACCTGAATGCTGTACCCGACAAATGTTATATTGGGTTTGAGTATGAAATGGGTGATACCTGGCAAGCCGGAGATTCATTGGTATTGCAAGCTTTAAATGCAGCAGGAAACTGGGATAATATTTGGCGCTCGGCACCAATAAGTATTACACGCAGAAGTATTCAGTTTAATTTTACTTTAGGTTTATTATACCAACACGCAGGATTTAAATTGAGGTGGCAAAACTATACTACACGAAGTGCAGCGAATACAAATACATTTAGGTTGTTTAATTTTGTTTTTGCCCTCAAACAAAATATCCCTTACTACGAAAATATATTTTGGAACAACACACAAACATACCGCAATACATGGCGGTTAATGCAAGGTGAGCAACGCACCGGTTTTGGAATACGCTGGGGTAATGTAATAAAGTTAGATGCCCAAGATGTAAACGGTAACAATTACAACAATGGTTTTAACGATACCATCGAGTCGCACAGTGTTGACTTGTCCCAACTAAATAGTAAAGATTCGGTGTACTTCCGTTTTTATTACCGTGCCATATCAACCCAAAACAACGATTCTTTAATTCTACAATTTAAAAATAACGGTGGGCTTTGGATTACACAACTGGCCATTAGTGCTGCGCAAGCAAGTGCTTGGAATTCGTTTACTGCTCATGTTAACGGCAATCGATTTAACCATGCAAATTTTGGTTACAGGGTTATTGCTCGTGGTGTTGTTAATGATACATTAAAGTGGGTGGTGAGTGGTTTTCATATTGGACAAAAAGCACTTATTCCTTTCGTGGATGATTTTTCATCAAACCAAATTTACCCCGACCAAAATAAATGGTTAGATAAGTTGGTGTTTGTAAATAATCGTTTCCCAATTGCACCGCCAAGTTTAAATGTAGCCACTTTTGATGGTTTAAATAGGGTAGGAGTGCCTTACGGATTTGGTCGTGGATATTGTGATACGTTGACTTCATTACCGATTAAATTAAATGGATTAACAGCCGCTGACTCTGTATACTTAAGCTTTTTTGTGCAACCACAAGGTTTAGGAATGGAGCCCGATTTTGGTGATAGTTTAATGCTGTTTGGCAGGTATACTGCGGCATCACCCGACTCGTTTAATTTGCTTTGGAGAGGAGCTCCTCGCGACTTTTTATCTGATTCTTTTTTACAAGTTCGTATTGCTTTACCAGCGCTGTATTTGCATGATGAGTTTCAAATGCGCTTTGTTAATATTGGCAGTAGAACAGGTAACTTAAGCCATTGGCATTTAGATTATATATACCTAAACAAAGGCCGCACACTAACTGATGCCATTACTGATATTGCTATTCAAGAAAACCCATCACCACTGCTAAAAAAATACAGTGCAATGCCGTTCAGTCATTTTAAAGCGGCTCCTGCAGCTTACACCAACGATACCCAATATTTTGGGGTGAGTAACAACAGCAACCAGAGTTATGCCATTGATTATGGACGAGAAATTTTTGATCAAAACTTTTCACGCATAGATACCTTTGGAAGTATCATCAGTGTTTTACCTTCACGCAGTTCGCGTGCAGCAAGCATCAAAAAAATAATAAACATAGCAGGTAATTTTAGCGATGATTCTGTGGTAGTTTGGAGCAGGTTTTATACCCGTTTAGGAACCTCGGTTGATAACATTCGTTCGAACGATACTTTATGGCAACCCACTTATTTTGTAAATTATTATGCGTATGATGATGGAACAGCAGAGGGAGGATATGGTATAAAGAATGCAATAGGTAAAGTGGCTTTAAGGTATGAGTTTGCTAAGCCTGATAGTTTATACGGAATAGCGGTACATTTTAATAGAAGTGTAAATGATGTGAGTACATTACCATTTAATATCATGGTATGGAAAAATATTTCGTTAACAGCTGAAGAACCAATATTAAGCATCCCTGCAAATGCAATTTATTACAATGCACGAAACGGGTTTTATTATGTAAAGTTTAATCAGCCTATTTACGTTACCAACGAGGTTTATATTGGTTGGGAGCAAAACCAGCAGTTTGAGCTAAACGTAGGATTAGACTTTAATTTTAAATTTAACGAACAGTATGCGCCAAACCCAGAAATGTACTATAATGTGCAAGGTATATGGCAATCGTCAGATTTACCTGGAGCATTAATGATGCGCCCAATTGTTGGTAAATGGATTGATCCTTTACCTGTTGGATACAAAGAATTTGAAAAAGAAAAACTACAGGTAACTTGTTATCCAAATCCCAATATCGGAACATTGTTTTTAAATGGATTAAAGCCATCTTCGTACACGGTAAGTGTAGTTGATTTGATGGGTAAAGAAGTGTTGAACCAAAAGGAAGTTGTGCAGCAATTAAGTTTGAACAATTTACCGGATGGCTTATACATGGTGCATATTAAAGACGAAAAGAGCGCAACAACTACTGTGCAGAAAATAATATTACAACGATAATTTTTAACTATATATGGCAGATATAACTACACAAGAATTAAAAGAGCGCATGGACGCTGGTGAAAAACTAAATTTGTTTGATGTGCGTGAGTTACACGAAAACGAGGCGTTTAATATTGGTGCAACACTTATTCCTTTAGGTGAATTACCCGGTAGAATAAGCGAATTAGCGCATTTAAAAAACGAAGAAGTAATTTTACATTGCCGCAGTGGTGCGCGTAGCGGACAAGCTAAACTGTTTTTAGAAGATGCTGGTTTTACCAATGTAAGAAACGTATTAGGCGGTATGCTTGATTGGCAAGATCGTTTTGGCGGATAGCAAAAACCAATTGAAAAAAACAAAAAAACGCGAGGCATGAATGCTTCGCGTTTTTTTGTTTTATGGGCGAGGGGTTTCACCACCTTGCGAGAAGATTTCGCACTTTCAGCGCTTTGTATATCTTGTTTATTTAGCTTTTTGCAAGCCCTGTAAGGGCTAAATCTACACTGTGATTGGG